>JBDNDI010000294.1:0-3573 GCA_046719195.1 Spirochaetales bacterium
GTATCATCGCTCAGAGAGGAAGGGTTAATAAATTTAGGATACAACCGAAAAACACGAAAAGATATAATCCGGAAACTTCTCGATCAGGTTGGTATCCCGTACAACCAGGCCGATTGGTATCCCCACGAGTTTTCCGGCGGTCAAAAACAACGGATTATTATTGCCCGCGCCCTTTCTATGAATCCTAAATTTATCGTATTGGATGAACCTGTCTCAAATCTGGATGTATCCATTCAGGCAGGAATTCTCAATTTGTTGTTGGACTTAAAAAAAGAACTCAACCTTACCTACATATTTATTTCCCACGACCTAGACATTATTGCCTATCTTAGTACTAAAATCGGCGTGCTTAAAGCAGGACAACTAGTCGAGGTAGGGAAAGCGGAAGAGGTGCTTTCCCACCCTCTCCATCCTTACACCCGATTTTTACTTGAAAATCCCCTTAGTTTTCATTCCACTATCCAGCCAAAAGAAGCCTTTACAAAGGAGTCAGTATGAAACGGACAACTCTTTTTCTATGCTTTTTATTTCTTTGTCTTTCTCTTGCCTTAGCCAGAGGAGCCCGAGAACAAAGACCTGTTCGTATGGCCCTATCAGGAAACCCCGACACTCTGGATCCTCAAAAGACAGCAGGTACCCTTACTTTCCAGGTGTTAAAGAGCTTGTATGATACCTTGCTTGAACCGGATCCTTCGGGAAATCTAGTTCCTGCCCTAGCCCAGTCTTGGGAGTTCCGGGAAGAAGGCAAGCAGGTGATCTTTTCTCTTCGAAGAGGGGTTGTGTTCCATGATGGGAAGCCCTTTACATCGAAAGATGTGGCTGCCACCCTTAACCGCATACGGGATAAAAATACAGGTTCGCCCCAAAGCGGGGAATACTCCCTTATTCAAAGAATTGAAACTCCCGATCCTTACACCGTGGTTCTGCATCTTTCCGAACCAAGCGCTCCTCTGCTAGCTACCTTAGCTTCGGGTTGGAGCGCTATTCTACCGGCCCATCTTATAGAAGCCGGTCATAATTTTGCATCTCAGCCTGTGGGGACAGGGCCTTTTAAGTTTAAATCCTGGATCCGGGATAATCAGATTGTGGTAGAAAAAAATCCCTCCTACTGGATGCTGAACCATCCCAAAATTCCAGGGGTGGAGTTCCGCATTATCACCGAGCGCTCTATCCAACTGCAGGGACTATTAACGGGTCAGATAGATATTATCGATATGTACGACAACATCGATCTGCCGTTACTAGAAAGAAACCCCAATGTTTCAGTTGAAAAAGTTCTTACCTCTTTAGTAATGGTCCTTGCTATGAATACTTCCCGGCCTCCCCTTTCAGATCTGCGGGTTCGGCAAGCTATGAATCATGCCATTAACAAGCAAGAGGTTTTGAATATAGCCTATGGGGGAGGCATTCCGCTAGGTACCTTTATGGATGCATCGGATCCCTACTATGTAGATTTTACCCAGCTGTATCCGTACAATCCGGATCGGGCAAAAGCTCTTTTAAAAGATATACAGTTTAATGAACCCTTAGAGATGGTGCTTCCCCAGAATTTCGAACCCCATGTTCGAGCAGGCCAGATTTATCAGGAAATGCTAACCAAAGTTGGAGTTCCGATTAAAATTAAACTGGTAGACTGGTCTACCTGGATTTCCGAAGTATACCGTAAGGCTAACTACGATCTAACGGTTATCGGCCATACCGGAAAACTGGATCCCGATGGCCGCTTACACAATTATGGCACAGATAAAACCTACGTGCGTTGGGTAAACCCCGAAGCTTCTAACCTTATTCAAAAAGCTCGTACGGTAACGGAAATAACCGAGCGAAAAGCCCTGTATAGAAGGGTGTTAGAATTAATGGCTCGGGAAGTTCCGTTTGTGTTTGTAGGCACTTCTTATCGATATATCGGGTACCGCAATTCTCTTACGGGTTTCCGAATTCAACCCAAACTAGATGCTTACGATTTTCGCTATCTGGAGTTTCGATAAGGAATAAGCGCATGCGCATCAAAATCCGGAGAAAACGACAAAAACTTCAAAAATTATTTCTCTTTACTTCGACTTTATACCTGTGTTTTCTCTTTTTAGCTGCAGTTGGTTCTTCCTATATTGCTCCTCATATCCCCACAGAACAAAATCTTTCCCAGCGGTTCCTTCCTCCCCTCACAAACGGTAGGTTGCTAGGAACCGATGATTTAGGGAGAGATATCTATAGTAGAATTGTGTACGGTACCCGGTCTCTCCTTTTGGTAGGCTGCATGTCTGTAGCGTTAGCCCTCTTAGGCGGTCTTTTGTTAGGGATATTAGCAGGCGCTATTGGGGGCGCGGTGGATAGTTTTCTTATGCTCTTTATGGACGGTATTCTCTCGTTTCCTACCGTGCTTTTAGCCATAACCGTGGTATCGGTTTTAGGATACGGTATCTCTCAGGTCAGCCTTGCCTTAGGAATAGTATTTATTCCTGTATATGCCCGGTTAGTGCGGGCTGAAACCAAATCCCGGCTCACCGAGGGGTATGTGGAATCGTCCCGAGCTTTGGGTACCCCGTTTCCCAAAATTCTCCTGCGACATGTTCTGCCTAATATGATGCCCGATCTCATAGCTCAATCTACCGTAACCTTTGCCCTCGTTATAGTAATTGAAGCTTCCCTGTCCTACCTAGGATTAGGTACCCAGCCACCTGATCCTAGCTGGGGTCTTATGCTTAAGGAATCCCGTAACTTTTTATATCAGGCACCCTGGATGGCAATTTTTCCGGGGATTGCTTTAGCTTCCACCGTTTTCAGTTTAAATTATATGGGTGATTACCTTTCAGAGAAACTACATCCCCCAAGGTAAAAAGCATGAAAATACAGATTTTGCATCTTGTTAAGGGAGCCCGAAAAGCTAGAGGGCTTACCGTAATTATTGATGTGTTTCGGGCTTTTTCTACCGCCTGTTACCTAAAAGCCAATGGGGCATACCACATTATCCCTCTAGCCGATCTTTCTCTAGCCTACCAATTAAAATCCCTAAATCCGTCGTTTATTCTCATCGGGGAACGGGGAGGATTAATACAGCCTGGTTTCGACTATGGAAACTCTCCCTTTCAGGTGAAAGATGTAAATTTTTCCGGTAAAACGATCCTGCTGACAACAAGTGCAGGTACCCAGGGTATCCAAAATGCTACCGGAGCCACAGAAATTCTGACTGGTAGTTTCCTGAATGCCGGTGCCCTCATTTCTTATATCCGTAAGAAGAATCCCGAAGAGCTTTCTTTAGTTTGCATGGGTCACGAGGCTAGAACCCCTACAGAAGAGGACACCCTTCTAGCTGAATACCTTCAAAGCTCTTTGGAAGGAACCCCCCTGGACTTAACTAACATTGTGGAAAAGTTACGAAACACTTCTGGTAAACGATTCTTTAATCCTAACACCCAAGATTCCCAACCCAAAGAAGATTTCTATCTTTGCCTGGAACCCAACCGTTTTCCCTTTGTTTTAAAAGCTAAACCCTTACCTAACACCCTTCTTTCTGCCCTAGGTAAAGCAGAGACTGAAGCAGGTCTAGTAGAATTGGTAGAGGAGGATCCTTAG
>JBDNDI010000295.1:0-3539 GCA_046719195.1 Spirochaetales bacterium
GCTGGTTCCAGGAGTGCCCCCAGGAACCGCATGGCCAGCGAAACGGTGAGTCCAGCCAATGTTGTGATCACATAGAGATGGAGCTCGGTTCGCACCCCCGAAGTTGTGGCAATTTCCCTATCGTATAGGACGGCCAGGATTTCGCGATGAAATTTTATTAAATAGAAAAAATTCGACAGGCTAACCCCTAGAAACATCCAGAGATCTAGAGAGTCCAAAGCATAGATACTTCCCCAAAGCAGCGATAAGGTATCCTTGGCAGGGATTTCTGCTTTATAAAGGATCAGGAAAGCCAGAGCGATAGTGGTTACCATAAGGAACGTGGTAATTTGGGCTCCTTGAAGAAAGATGGATCTACCCTCTATCCCTTTCCTTCCGCCCCATAGGGTAATACATACGATCAGAAGCAGATTTACCCCCAGGACAATGGGCAACGGATTTACCTGTACGAAGAGAGCAATGGCCCCCCCCAACAGAGCCCCGTGCATCAGCACAAAGCGGAGGGGTATCAGGTTCAAACGGAGGATGAAAATGCCAGGAATCGGGAATATGAACCCGCTACCTAGGAGTACCAACCCTCCGATCAAGATCGTTGGGTAGGAAAGAAGGGTAAGGAGATTCAATCAGCCCTCCGGGGAAGATAGACTTGCGATGGATAAAGCTGCTTCTATTCCCCCCTCTCCGGGATACAGGCGCCCGTTTCTAAGGACACGATACCTAAAGCCGGGTAGATGAAAGTGAGCTTCCTCGTGGGTTACCATTACAATCGTAACTTTCTTGTCTACCGCGTATCTTTGCAACAGATCAAGAACCTGCTGTTTTGCTTCAGGATCTAGATTTGTCGTAGGTTCATCCAGAAGAAGAATGTCCGGTTCCTGGGCAAACAACCTGGCAAGCTCTGTCCTCCGGCGTTCGCCACCGGAAAGAGTTCTAAGCAGACGAGTGCGGTTTGACTCCATTCCGGTTAAGGAAAGGGCCTGAAGGATCCGATTCCTCCGTCGCTGCGGGGAATCGGTAAACCTCACTGTCCCAATTTCCACAGCCTCCTCTACCGTAATATTTAGATCCACCTCTCCCCCTGCCTGTGCGAGGTATCCAATCCAAGCAGGATTTGAAGGAGAAGATTCTTTTCCTCTGATCAGTATGGTCCCCTTCTCTTTGGGTACCAGACCCAAAATAGCTCGCAGAAAGGTACTTTTCCCGGCACCGTTTGGTCCCCGGATCACCACACGATCGCCCCGAGCCGCAGCAAAGGTTAAATTCTGTAGTACCGGCTGGGATCCCCGGGATACATAGAGAGATTCTACAATAAGGGGTATGTCCTTACAACGACCCGCTCTTCTTCGGATCAGTAGGGCAGCTTCTTCTGGATCCTCGATCGTTGCTAGAAACTCTTCTGTCTTGCAGGATATTCGAGGCACCCGTTCGCCCCACCCATAGCTTACCCCATACATCTCAAAAACCCCAGCAGCCAGTTCACTCAATAGGTGAGCATACACCTGTCGAATCCCCATGCGGACAATGAGAAACGCCGCTGCTTTCCCTACTATCTTATCCTCAAGTTCCAATTCTGCCGGTTCCCACCCTTCCTTAGGGAGGGCTTCCTCCAGATCTAGGAGGGGATGTAGCCATTTCCCTTCACTACGAAAAAGAACTTCCTGTTTTCGGCGCACCCTAAGAGTATAGGGCTGAACAGCATAGTGCATGGCAGAAAAGGATAAAGGAATTTAAACCTCCTTGCAAGGATGCTCCGCTTCCAGGGAAGTCTTGGTACGCCCGACTCGCTCTCCAATATTATACAAAAGGTGTATTACGGCTTTCCTATACCTACCCTATTCTGATCTTATCCTGCAATTCTAATCCTGCAGGAAAAACAAGAGAGGCTACAAAGAAAATAATCAATTTTTGCATTGAAAATTGTTCGGTAGTGCAAACAATCTGCATCGGGAATAATTCCATATAGGAACATACGAAGGTCTACATCTGCCGTCACGATGGGACAAAAAATGACTAGCTCGTTCAAAGGATATATCGTATCCATTTACCTACAGTGTCAGGAATCTCCCCTACTTCAAGTTACTTTAAGGTAAGACTCATCCCTAGCGTAAAATGATTCCAGCAAGCCTAAATCATGGTTTTATTAGATATTGTTTATTTTTTATAAATACTCAGCCTGAAAGAATTGTACAACAACCAAAATTTCCACCTGCTTGGCGGTTCATGTTCAATAGCATATACTCTACTTTTGAGAATTATCCTTTAATGGCACCGATCATTACTCCCTTAACGAAGTATTTCTGCACAAAGGGATAGACCGTTAGAATGGGAGCGGTAGCAACAATAACTGTTGCATATTTAATGGTTTGTCCTATTGCTTCCTCATCAAGCTGGCTTGAGGAGAGCAACATACTTGCTGTGTCATTTGATATTAGAATTTCTCTAAGAATTAGCTGCAAGGGATAAAGGGATCTATTTCTTAGGTAAATCATGGGATAGAACCAAGCATTCCAAGCTCGTACACCATAAAAGAGTATCATCACTGCAATTATCGCGGTAGAAAGCGGTAGTATAATGCGAAATAAAATGGTGAAATCGTTAGCTCCGTCTAATTTTGCTGACTCTTCAAGGCTGTCCGGAATACTCATAAGCGATGTTCTCATAATAATTAGGTTCATCGTGCTAATTGCAGTAGGAATAATAATAGCCCACCGGGTATTTAACAATCCGAGAGAACGGACCAAAAGGTAACGAGGGATAAGTCCACCGTCAAATAGCAAGGTGAAGGTAATGGATAACATGAAAAAGTTTTTCCATAAAAGTTTTTTCCGGGAGAGACCATATGCACCAAACGAGGTAAGGAGAAGGCCCAGAGAGGTACCGCTAACCACATAGATTATTGTGTTGAAATATCCTTGTATAATATTGGGATTCGTAAATACCTCTCGGTAAGCTCCAAGGGTAATGTTCCCTTTGGGCCATAATATGAGTCCTCGATGGCGAGATATAACAATTGGATCACTAATAGAGGCCCATAGAACATGAAGAAAGGGATATAGTGTAATCGCCATAAGTAGTACCATGAATAAGATGTTGCAAAAGGAGAATACTCGTTCACCTTTTGTTGTATGATGCATTATTTCCCTCCTATTACCAGAGACTGCTCTCGGATAGTTTTCTGCTAAGTTTGTTTACAATAACGAGGAGACTGAAATTAATAATCGAATTAAATAAGCCCACTGCCGAACTGTAGCTATAATTTGCCTCTAAGAGACCTTTACGATAGACAAAAGTAGAAATTACATCGGCTTTTTCATAGATAATTGGGTTGTACAGTAACAGTACTTTTTCAACTCCGATGTCCATAATGTGACCTATTCGCAGGATAAGCATTACTATGATAGTTGGAGCAATACCCGGAATTGTAACATGCCAAGTTTGTCTCCATCGATTTGCCCCATCAATTTTCGCTGCTTCGTACAATTCAGGGTTAATACCCGAAAGGGCTGCAAGATAAATAATGGATCCCCATCCAATATTCT
>JBDNDI010000296.1:0-3537 GCA_046719195.1 Spirochaetales bacterium
CTGCAAGGCCTCTTTTATGGCAGGAATAGAACGAATATTGATTCGTTGCCCCACCAGGCGAAAATCCGGATGTGTTAGGAGATTGCCCTCTTCGTCGCAGGCAAATAAAGATAGGTATTCTATATTTGCGAAACGGGGGGTAGTAAAATCGAGAAGAAAAACATGAGGGTCTATCCAAGCGATGAGGTAATCGGTCTTTGTTTTCATCCTTAGGGAAAAGACAAGGTTATAAAAATAGGGATGTATTTGTATAGGACTCCATTGGGGCTGAAAAATGATCTCTGGTTCTTCCTTACGGTATTGGGCATCAAAACCCGAACAGTCGTATCCGAGAAGGGTCTTATTAAAAGGAAGGGTTCCTTTTACTTTGTGGCTGTCGCTATCTACTAGCCAGAGAGAAAAAATAGCAGGTTCGCTTTGTAAAAGCGCTTTGCCTAAAGAAAGAAACTCTTCTTTTACAGGCGAATCTACTACCCCACTGGACCAAAAATCTGCAACCATTTCTACTTGTTTTTGTGCGGCCTTAACTCGAAGTCTGACTTCTTCTTCCAATACTTGGGTTAAGGATCTTTGTAAATTAATTAATTGTTTTCTAGAGCTGTTTTGGAGGTAAAGAATAATAACTAGAATTAGAAGGCTGAAACTTACTAAGGTAAAAAGGGTGGTACGGTAGGCAAAATAGATTCGCAGTCTTTTCAGAGGTTTTTGCTTTTGGATTCTCTTACTCATTAGCTTTTGGAGAAATCGCTTAATAGGAAAAATCACAGTTCTGGCTCCCGCTCAGATAGAAGACAAAACTTACCCGATTGTATGGTAATAATAAAGAGGGGGCGGTAGGCATCCCCCGTTGTGTCAAATCGGATCATTCTCTGTACCCCCTGAAGTTCCCGTACTCGTTTGAACGCCTCTTTTAAAGGCTCTCCTTTTTTTCTACCCTGCAGAGCTGTGTACAGATATTGGATAGCTTCAAACGCATGTACCGAACCGAAATGAGGGGTACGGCCGAATGCGTCTTGGAATCGCTCTTTAAACTGGATAAAAGCGGGAGTTGTGTCGATAGGATTGTGGGACTGAGCTATAATAGATCCTTCCACAGCCTGGCCTCCGAAAGTAATCAAGTCCTGGTTATTAGCCCATCCGCTTACTGCCACTAGACCGTGGGGTACTTGTTTTTTAAAAGCCTGGGCAAAGCTAGCGGTGTCTATGGAACTACCTGCCACACAAAGCCCTTCTGCCAGGTTAAACTGTTTCAATGCCTGTTCAATTATGGAAGGATAACCGGGTGGGAGGATAGATCGGAAACCAATAGGATCCGTTACCTTTCCTCCTCGCCTCTGGTAGCGTTCGTTGAAAGCTTCTAACCACGCTTTTGCATAAGCCGTGTTATCCTCATCGTATAAGCCAATAAACAGAGGGAGCCTGGAAGATTCAGCTATATAATCCGCCACAGCCCGGGCTTCAGAAAGGGAGGAATTCACAATACGAAACAGTGCGTCATCTTTTTTGTCAAAAATTGGTGAAGAGATGGATGCCCCTACAAGTACTATGCCTTTCTCTTCTAAAAAAGGAAGAACTGATTGAGCTATTGAGCTAGTAGAGTACCCTGTAACCGCTTCTATCCCTAGGTTGGCAAACTCCTGGGCATTAGCTAAAGCCCGCCTTTTGTCCCCTCCGTCATCCCGAACCAGCAGTTCTATCTGGTATGGACCTTTATTTTTATTTATCTCTTCCACGGCCAATAAGGTTCCTTCGTACAAATCTTTACCTAAACTTGCCCCTCTGCCGGTAAGAGAAGTAGAAAAACCCAGACGGAAGGTCGTGCGGGTTTGACAGGAAAAAAGGGTAAAAAGAAAAAACAAGATAAAAAGATTGAGTAGAAGACAATTAGTAACTCTAATGATTTTACCCGCCCGTCCTTTATTCTCGGAATGGCTACATTGGGGTCCCCTACTATTTTTATTTTCGGACGTATCCATTTCCATACTTATAGTATTGAATCCGTTTTATCTGCTGTCAATCGGTGGATAGAAAAGACATTACCTTACGCGGTACTAGGAAGCATGACTGTAAACCTTCTGTGAGCTAGGCCTCTAATATGTTAGGTGCTAAAACAAAAAGGGCCTCCCGGTGGGAGACCCTTTTCCTTAGCTCCTATATTATTTTAGCACTGTGTAAGGGGATTAAAACTTTATATAGAACCGACCCAAACGTACACTACGTTCGTAAAGGTATTATTAGCTCCCATAAGGGGTAAGCGGTAGCCCACTTTCAGTTCTATGGGTAGGATGGTCTTGGTAAAGAAAAGGCCTAAAGCCGGGGTTACAGAGAGGACAGAGGCAGCAGTATCAGGTACCTTGGCTCCCTCGATCTTGTAATCCGGCGACATTTTAAAAGTGAGAGGTAAGAACGCCTTAAAAATAAGTCCCTCTGCTACCGGCGCCCAGAACTGGTTTTTGCTTGCTACCCTCTATCGTTAACGCAAAAATACCTAGAGTCAAGCATTTTTATCGGTCATTGACCGATATTAAGAGACTAACTGAATAAGCGATTCGAGAGCATCTGTAGGTATTATTCGCAGGATGCTAGAAGAATAGAGGCATAATACCACTTCAAAAGGAATATAAGGGAAAAAAAAGTGATCGTAGTCCCCCTTACACGGGATGTTTATGCTGTTACATCTACATTCTGCCCAACAGAAGAGTCGGTAACCGGCACCGCTTCGGGCGGAGGAGAGGAGGCTTCCGATGCAGGTGGGGGTGGGGCAACTGGCTCAGGGGGAACAGGGGCAGGATTTATAGGATTGTAAATTTCCATATGTATTACCTCCTATTTAAAATTATAATCTCAAAAGAAGGAATTGGCAAATTCTAGAAAGGAGGGTAGGAAGACTTTACTCTTTCTCTAAGCCAAAAGTTTTTCTAAGCGCTTTATTAACCTCTTCTAGGTCAAACTGGTCGGGATCGTACTTCCCTACCCAGTTTAGTACTTCCCTATACTTCTTCTTGTTGGGTGCGTTCAGTGCTTCTATTAGGTACTCATACCCGGGGAACCCCCCGCAATCTTCCGGTGGACAGGCCCGTTTGCCCCCTAAACAAAAAGGTTTTCCCCTCTGGTCCTGAGGTATTTCTTCTTCGTTTTGAATTTTTTCTAAAATGATGGTATGACCCCAGTTGTCTCCAAAATCGTAGGTATATAGAAATCGTTTCCTGGGTTGGAGTTCCAGTTTTTTTAGGGTAACGGAAGTATCGGGAATAATAGAATCATCTTCCAGTTCTCGAGGGCCGTAGTATCGATTATCTATAAGAAATTCATAGGCATGATAGTTCCCCCATCCCATACAGTTTTGAATGGCTAAATGTAAATCTTGCAAATCGTAGGAACCGGGAATCTGGATTCTTCGCCAGATGGGGGGACGGATATATTGAAGCTGAATCTTAAACACATAGTATTGTTCTTTTGAGGATTTTTGGCGATTCGTAGGGGTTTGGGTAGTTGAAATGGGTTTCTTAGTTTTTTTGGTTCTTTGGCAGAGGCGAC
>JBDNDI010000297.1:0-3529 GCA_046719195.1 Spirochaetales bacterium
GCGACAGTTTGGTTATTACATGACAAGGAATCAGGAGAGAAACCTTGCCGAAGGATTGATGCAAAGAGTATCGGTATTGTTAGAAAGCCTTGCTTCCGGCGCCCGGACTTACCTACCTAGTGGGAATATTCTCGAACTTGGAGTGTTGCCTGCCCAAATATCTGCTATGCCCGAAGCCCGATTTGCCACTATAACCGGCCGAGGACAAACGGATCCCAATTATTTTGGGTATGTGTGGGCAAGTAATGATCCGGAATTGTTAAACAAAATAGATAGTCCCGTACTTAATCCAGGAATCTCAAAATTAAAAGATGATATATCTCCGAAAGAAACAATTCTATCCCTAGAGATTAATGCAGCAGCAGATGTAGCAGTTTCAGAACTAGCCCGGGAATTAGACGCCTTATCTAATGAAGCCATTGGTTTAGCTGTACGAACCGACGAGGTATCCCGAAGAAGATTACAGGATTTGCAAGAAGGAATACGAACGTTGGATACCCGATTGAATGCTCGGTTAGCGGAAATTAGCGCTCGGGTGTACAGCGAACCTCTTTTTGAAACAAAAGCTTTGGATTTTACTCGCTCTTTCTATACTTTCTATAAGCCAGTTTTGTATCGGGTAAGAGGAGAGAACCGATATTTCCGCGGTATGATCCGTTTAGGAGTTAGCACAGAAAATATTTTGAAAGAAGTTACTCTTGCCCGGAATAATTTAATTTTAATTACGGGCGGAATAGCGCTCGTATCTTTAGTGTTAGGTATAATAGGGGCTTTAATACTAGCAAGCATTATTATTATACCTATTCGAAGGCTAGTGAAAGGAGTTGAAGTAATCCGGGATACCGAAGACAAAGAACAGTTAAAAGATCATATAATTGAAATTAAAACTAAAGATGAAATTTCTGAATTAGCCGCCACCATAAACCAAATGACCCAAGGGCTGGTAAAAGCTGCAACGGCTAGCAAGGATCTTACGGTAGGTAAAGAAGTGCAGAAAATGTTTATTCCTCTAGAGACAGATGCATCAGGGAAAAAATTAACTACCGGAAAAGAGGAAACCGAACAGGGATTTTTCTTTGGTTATTACGAAGGTGCGAAGGGGGTTTCGGGAGACTATTTTGATTTTCGTAAATTAGCCCCGGAAACCTATGCTTTTATTAAGTGTGATGTGGCAGGGAAAGGGGTACCGGCAGCCCTAATTATGGTGCAGGTTGCTACGGTATTCACCACCTATTTCCGGCAATGGAATCCTGCTAAAGGGCTCAATATGGTTCCTCTGTTATACCAAATAAACGATGTGGTAGAGTCTCAAGGATTCCGTGGAAGGTTCGCTGCTATGACTCTAGGCGTAGTGGAATTGCACAAGGGACGAGCCTATGTTACCCACGCAGGGGACAGGGTATTGAATATTTATAGTGCAGAAAAGCGAGAGTTTCTACAGCAGTTAATGGCAGATTGTCCTGCTACGGGAGTATTTCCCAATTTTATGTTGGAAATGAAATCTCCTTTTCAGCAGATCCAACTCCCTCTTAAAAAAGGTGACATACTGTTGCTCTTTACGGACGGTGTGGAAGAAGCCCATCGTAAACTTAGAAAACCAGATTTTAGTATCCTACAGATTCCTTCGGAAAAGGAAGGGGAGGAGCCGGTAGAAGATGAAATGATGGGTTCGGATAGAATTAAAGGTGTAGTAGAAGCTGTAATGGCAAGAAGATCCTTCCGTTTAGAAAAACTCTACTCACCGATTCCAAATGAAGAATTGGTGTTTGATTTCTCTTCTTGTGATCCTATAGCCGAATCGGTGGTGCTAGCTCTTGTGAGTGTGGAAAAGATCTTCCGTATGTACCCTGACCCAAAGGCAGGGCTAGAAAATAGGATAATGGTGGACATCAAAGTGGATGATTTTCTGAAAAAAACTTTTCTCCAGTATAGCCGGTACTTTCACCATCCCGTGCCTAACCCAAGACCTACGGATTTTCCGAATTACAATTTTTATACTCATATGATGGAGGATGATCAGTATGATGACCTTACCTTGCTGGCCATACAGAAAAAATAGGGCTATCCTGCTCGTTTTATATTTTACGGTGCTTTTCTCTTCCTTTGCTGACCTGGTAATACATAACAATACTCGGGGCGTATTATATTTTGCTCTTGTGCCCATCCAAGGGGATCGTCCCCCCCTAGAGAAAGAGGAAGAGGCTAAAGCCTTCTTAAGGGAAAAAGCAACCACTTTAGAGAGCCTCCCTCCTGAGGCATTTATTTCTCAACCTACATCCCCCGCCCCTTATCTTTTACTAGGGTTTATCGTTTCCCCGGATCGCCCAATCTATGCACTAATCCGGGCACAACTTCCTTTAATCCCGGGAAGACCTACGTTTACTATTGGGGAGCAGGATATATGGAAAAATGTGGCAGGACAAGCCTATGGATTGTATCCCTGGGAACTTACCCTATCCACAAGTCCTATTCAGATTGATAATCGTTATTTGGACTGGCGCAATATTAAGGAAATACAGCAGTTTCCCTCTTCTTTTGTACCCTTGAAAGCATTTCGATACCAGAATCGTAAACCGCAGGAAATACCCTTTCCTAATAGTTCTGTATGGCCTTCTAAGGGAACAGCGGTAGAAACTATAAAAATAGCAAAAGGAGAAAAAGATGTCTACGTAATGCTCTCCTCCTATTCCCCTTTAGACAAAGGAACCTCTTTCTGGTTCTATTTTAAGGGTCCTATGGCTGTTGAGATACCCATACTTGGCAAAGGAGGTCCTATTCTGCTCTGGTTGCCCTCTCGGGATCAACCTGTGCATATCGGTGTGTATGCAGCAGATCTCTTTATGTTGGAAGGCCAAATGCAAGGCAAACGACTTCCTCAAGAAGCCTGGGAATTGTTGGATAATACCCAGGAAGTAATTTTAAGTGTTTCTGCCTCAGGAAAAGAGGGAGCGGAAGAGTACTATCTTTCGAGGATTCCCTTAGACTCTATACCGTAATGCCATGCCTTAAAATGGTCTTTTGATATGAAACCTCGGTTTTTTTGTGAACATTGTAAGAACGAAGTTTCTGCACGGGATAAAGTCTGCCCTCATTGTGGTAGGTTTTTCAGCGAAGTCCGATGCCCAAAATGCGGATTTACCGGTGAAGGTAAGCTTTTTTTTGACGGATGTCCCAACTGTGGGTATTTAAGCTCTAAGTTCAAAGATTTCAGTGGAGGATCCGGTTTAGAATTGGTTGATTTAAGGGCTATAGAATCCAAAGAGGATGGGCTCTCTTTTAGTTACCCAAGGAAGGAAGGTAAGAAAGGTAAAAATCTCTCCCTTTGGTCCTTCTTGGTCATTACTATTACTTTAGCGGTTATTCTTGGAATGCTGGTGTATCTTTTTATTTCTCTTCAATAAAAAACTGTATCTTTCAAAACAGAGAGCTTTGCCGATGATAATACTGTATGAACAGGGTTATGCAGGTTGTTTGTTTTTCTTTAATTATGTTGCCTTTGCATATTTTGCCTTTACAGGCCCAGACTTTG
>JBDNDI010000298.1:0-3529 GCA_046719195.1 Spirochaetales bacterium
CGATGCCGTGTTCACGTGCCAGGCGGCGCGCCAGCGGCGATGCGCGAATATCTCCCGCTTCCGCCGGAACTGCCTCAGGAGCTTCAAAAACAATGCAAGGACATATATGTTTCCGCCCCGGTTCGAAAGTACCTTGCGGAAATTGCCACGGCAACAAGAAACCATCCTGCCGTACGCTATGGAGTAAGTCCCCGGGGAACTTTGTTTTTACAAAAAGCTTCCCAAGCAAGGGCTTCCCTACAGGGAAGAACTTTTGTACTTCCCGAGGATGTAAAAGAACTTGCTCCGTATACCTTAATCCACCGTATTATCTTAAAACCAGAAGAACAGTTACACGGAGGGAATACAGCCTCGGTCTTAGAAGAAGTGTTACAAACCGTAAGGGTTCCTGTTCCAGGATAAGCCATGCCTACCTTTTCTTCACCGCCCCTTCCTTCCTTTCCGCCAAGAGAGCCGCTTCCTTCCTCATCTGAAAGTGTGTTCTCCTTTCCCCTTAGCTTGTTTCTAGTGGGCATCCTTTCCTTTGCTTCTCTTGTGACCAATGCTCCTCTATTAGCAGCGACTAGCGGGGGGATATTAGTTATGATGCTAGGGACCCGATTATGGGCCCGTGTAGCCGGACTGAAATTAGACTATCATGTAAGCTTAAACCGAGAAAAGCTCTTCCCTGAGGAAACCCTTACTCTATGTACCGTTTTCGAAAATCGTAAACCTCTGCCTGTATTGGTTGGCCTTCAGAGTAATTATGTTTCTACCTCGGAAACCCTTCTAGGCCCCTTTGAACGGACAAAAAAGTTGTATTCTCTCCAAGTAGGTAAGCGCGGGGTTTATTATTTGGAAAATTTACGGCTTACGCTAGGGGATCCTTTGGGTTTACAAAGAAAAATAAAACCCCTCCCTTTTAAAAAAGAGATCCTTGTATTTCCCCGGCTCCGTAAATACGAGTTTTCCGACTCCGCCTTTCAGGAGTTTTTCGGTATTCACCTTGCAAAGGGGTTGATACAGGATCCAGCCTGGTATGCGGGTACCCGGGAGTATACGGGAAATCGTCCTGCTCGATACATCCATTGGAAAGCAAGCGCTCGCCTAGGTACCTTCCAGGAGAAGGTGTTTGAACCTACCTCTCAGGAAAAGATAGTATTTGTATTAAAAACCGGAGGGTTTGATACGCTACTACTGAAAGAGACGTCGCCCACGCCGTCGTCCTCCCCTTCCGATCAGACTACGTGCTCATCCTACCCCTCCTCGACGCTAATACCCCCTCTTTCAACGAATTCTTACCAACCTTCCTCTGCCGAAGCCCCCCTGTCTAACTTGTTACAATGGGAATCAACTGTACGGCGCAACCCTTTTTTTGAGCAAATTGTCGAAGTTATTGCCTACTTGGGTAGCCTGCTTGGGGAGGCAGGAGCGGACTTTGCTTTTCTCTCCGATGCCCGCATGGTGGGCAAGGGTTTTCCCCTTGTAGCGTGGGGAAAGGGATACAATCAGGTAAGCCGGCTCTTGGAAACCCTTGCCCGAATAGAACCGGTTCAAAATCCGGACTTCAAAGGGATCGATACAATAGCCCGAGAATTAAGCCGCTTCGGAACAGGGTATATCTTCGGTTGTGCAGATCCTTCCCGCGCAGAAGAAGCCTATCGGGTTATCCCCCCCAATCGACGACACCGTCTCCTTGTCCTTACTCCAATGGAATTAGGAGAGGAGAAAAAATTATGAGGGTGCGAGGAAGAGGGAAAGTTCTTTTAACCACTGCAGGGATGGAAGTAGCCCTGTTCCTAGGATGCATACGAGTACTCCTTCTTCCTGCTGGAGGAGCACCGGCTTTCCCTCCCCTACCCGCTTTTTTCATATTTTTAGCCGCTTTCGGAACTAGCCGTTTCTTACAGAAGATTCGCCGACGCCGGTTTGTTGATGTTCTACTATTCTCTTTTGGGTACCTGATTTCTGCCTACATATCATGCGTAAATTATCCAGGACTCCCCTTTACAGTAAACCTCTTTCCTAGTGTTCAGAACCTAAAAGGGCTACTCCAGGGGTATGTCCTTAGTGTAATATTAGGAGGAGTAGGAGTACTCTGGACTGCAGGATGGAAGCGAGGTTTTAAAGAGATTACCCATAGACAGATCCTTGCCTTTTTTGATGGAGGGGTGGGATTATTTTTATTTTTAGGGTTTATCTTTTTAGGTCTTGGAATAAGACCGGAGGAGTTACTATCCTACTTAGCCCTATTCTTTCTGTTTGGAATGGCAGCTTTATTTAGTTCAAAACAGCTAGATCTAGATTCGGGATTCCAGAGATCTTCCTCTTTGGTACGATGGTTAGGACTCGCTCTTCTTGTTTTCCTATCTTTAAGCATTTTAGCCTTTCTTCTCTATCCTTTACTGGTTCAATCCGCTAGAAATATCTATCGGGACATACAAGATAACCTTCGACCCCTAAGCCCTTATCTTTTGGCCCTACTCCGTTTTTTGCTAGGGTTTACCTTTGCCCGTCCACCGAAAATAGCGGATTCTGCCCTACCCTCATCTTCAGAACTGCCCCCGCCCTCCCCAACCCCCTCTTGGTTACAAGGGTTAGAAACTCTACTCGGTTGGGCAATTGTGGGAGTCGGAGGGATTGTGGGTTTTCTTCTCTTAGGAATAATCGGTTTTTTGCTGCTACGAGCCCTACATCGATCGACGGGTACCGGAGAAAATTTTACCCAAGCTTTAAGTACCTTATTAAAGGAATTGGTTCATCGTATTCGCTCTTGGATTTCAAAAATCCTCATACGCCTCTCTATCTTAGACAGGTGGAGCCGTCGGTTTAGACTTTTTAATGTACTAACCATGAAAAAACTCCGAGGTCTGGGGATTGCTCTGGATCCATCCTTATTAACCTATCCTCCCTTTGTAGCCCTACTAAAAGAAGCACAAAAAGCTTACCGTGGCCTGATGCGGTCAGCGAACCTACTAGGATTAAAACGAAGGCCCTCAGAAACCCTTTCCGACTACTATACTCGATTTCGCAACAGGTTTCCTGCAACTGCAGAGGAAGCTAAGGTTGTTATTCAGGTGGTACAAAGCCTGTACTATGGAAAGGCTAGCCAAGGGTGCCTCCCGTTTGCGGGGGAATTCCCTAAACTGACCAACGTAACCCCTGCACCTTTACCAGAGAGTACGGCGGAACATTGGAATTTCCTGCTCCAAACCCTCCGCCACTGCCGACGCCGCCTTACGCTGTTTAAATTGGTGAGGGAAAAAAGGGGTTCTGGTTCAGGTCTCTTCCACCGTTACTAATGTAGCTAGGGAAACTTCGACGGGGTGCTTCTCAGGTAGGATTTTTAACAGCAATTGGGAGAATAGGAAGTATTTTAAGGGAAATCTTGACATCCGGCTTTTTTATGATTTTGATTGACCTATGGAAAGAGTAAAAATCTGGAAACCTTCAGCGGACGAAGTGCTCCAGGCCAAAGCCTGGCCCATCTGGGAAAAAGAAGCTAGCACCTTTGATTGGTACTATTCTGAGAATGAAACCTTCTTTGTGC
>JBDNDI010000299.1:0-3522 GCA_046719195.1 Spirochaetales bacterium
GAGTTCGCGGGGGGACGCACAATGTGCCTTCTATTGTGGGTGCGGGCGCTTCGTGTGGTAGGATGAACAACCCCTATGTAAAGGCGATGCAGGAAAAACAAAGTCTTAGGGACAAGTTTGAGAAGGCATTGGAAGATCGCTTAGGGGCTCTAGTAAATGGCAAAGGGACTTCGAGAGTATGGAATACTTCTAATCTTTCCTTTCCCGGGATTCCTTCGGAAGTATTACTTGTTAGGCTCGATCAGGCAGGTATTGCCGCTTCAAGGGGCTCTGCTTGCGCCTCTGGTTCTACCAAACCTTCCCACGTTCTTTTATCCATGGGCTTGGATAGGGGTAGGGTGCTTTCTTCTATCCGTTTCTCTTTTTTACCCTCTGTCACGGAAGCGGAGATTGACCAGGGAATAGAAATTATTGAAGAATGCGTCAGAGAGTTGCGAAAGCATCGATACGATGAGGTACGTTAAAATGGAAAAAGAGATTTTTACTCGGATTGCTCAGTTAAAAAAAGACCGGGAAGCGGTAATTCTTGTTCATAATTATCAATTACCCGAGGTGCAGGATCTAGGAGATTTTGTTGGGGACAGTTTAGAGCTAAGCTTGAAAGCTTCCTCTATTCCTTGCAAGGTATTGGTCTTCTGCGGGGTCAGATTTATGGCAGAAACAGCAAAAATTCTTTCTCCAGAAAAAGTGGTTCTACACCCTGTACCCGATTCAGGCTGCCCTATGGCAGATATGATAAGCCGACAAGAGCTTCTGGAGTTTAAAGCAAAGCATCCGGGCTCTTTAGTGGTGTGTTATGTAAACTCTACTGCGGAGGTAAAAGCAGAGTGTGATATTGCAGTAACCTCGGCAAATGCAGAACGAATTGTTAACTCTCTGCCTTTGGATAAGCCGATACTGTTTGTTCCGGATATGCATTTGGGAGCGTATGTTAGAAAGCAGACGGGTAGAGAGATGGTGCTCTGGCCGGGATATTGTCCAACCCATGCGAATATTACTCCGGACCAGATACGGGAGCTACGGAAACAGCATCCTGAGGCAAAGGTTTTGGTGCATCCGGAATGCCCCCTGGATGTAATCGAGCAAGCTGATGCGGTGCTATCAACAGGCGGTATGTGCCGATTTGTACGGGAATCGGCCTGCCCGAAGTTTATTATTGCCACCGAGATAGGGATTATCCATCGTCTGAAGAAGGAAAATCCAAGGGCAGTATATATACCTGTTTCGACTCGTGCCCTTTGCCCCAATATGAAAAAAATCCGGCCAATCGACATACTCTCTGCTTTAGAGTCTTTGGAACCTAGGGTAGAGCTATCAGAAGATATTCGCCGGAAAGCCGAAATCCCTATCCGAAGAATGGTAGCCGGGAACTTGTAAGGGAGCTTTCAGCATGCACAGGATAAATTCCATTGAAAAGCTTCTTAAAGAATTGCAGCAGGAACCTCGCAAACCTCGGAAAGTCTTGGTCGCTATGAGCGGAGGGGTAGATTCCTCAGTCGCAGCCTATATAATGAAAGAAGCAGGTATAGAGGTAATTGGAGTTACCCTTCGGCTTCGTTCCTGTTCCCTAGAAGAAGGGGTAAAGCAGAAAGCTTGCTGTGGGGCAGAAGATTCCATTCATGCGCAAGCTGTAGCAGGACGACTTGGCATTCCTCATTATTTCTTAGACTACCAGGAAGACTTTCGGAAGAAAGTCTTAGAAAAAGCCTGGGAAGAATACGCTAGCGGCCGCACCCCAAATCCTTGTGTGCTTTGCAACCGATTTTTAAAGTTTGGAAAATTGTTCCACTATGCCGGTGCTATAGGTGCCGAGGGGATAGTAACCGGTCATTATGCCCGGATTTTACCCCAAGAAGGGGGAGCCTATGGCTTGTTCCGTGGTATAGATTCGAAAAAAGATCAAAGCTACTTCCTATTTGCCCTTGACCCTGCTGTGCTTTCGCGGTGCTGGTTCCCTCTAGGCGGACTACTTAAAACAGAGGTCCGAGAAATAGCTAGAGAGATCGGCCTATCAAATGCGGAAAAAAGAGAAAGTCAGGATGCTTGCTTCGGTGTAGGGGGAGAGGCCTTTGCAGATACTTTGCGGCGGGTATTAGGAAAAACCGTTAAACCCGGAATTTTTACCGACGCTTCAGGGAAAATCCTTGGATACCACGAGGGAGTCCATGCCTATACCTTGGGGCAACGCAGAGGGCTCGGAGTGGCTTTAGGAAAACGGGCTTATGTTGCCCGTATCGATGTAGAAAAAGGTATTGTAGTACTTGATACTGACGAAAAAGAGCTTCTTCACTCCGAATTGGTTGCAAAAGAAGTGAACTGGCTTGCCCCTCTGTTTGCAAAAAAACCTTTTGAAGGTTTTGTACAAGTACGCTATACCCAGCAAGCGGTGCCAGCGTATATAGTCCCTCTGGAAGGAGGCCGCATTCGGGTGGAGTTTACAGAGAAAGTAAGGGCTATAACGCCTGGTCAGGCTGCTGTAGTCTATAAAGAGGACCAACTTATCTGTGGTGGTTGGATAGAGCCCTATTCGGTTTAGGAATAGGATTCTATCAGGTTCCAGAAGTGTTCGAGTTCTTTTTCCTGGGAACAGAAGCGACAGTTAGATTTATTTCGATAGGTAAACCAGGCGCCGGTAATAGAGGCGAGTTCCTTTGCCGTAGCTACCCAAACCGGAGTATCAGCTCCTTCCTCCGGTGTTTCATGCCCTCCAAACCCGAGACTGTTGGAAAGCGGTGTGTTTACCTCTCCGGGGTGGCAGGCGTTTACAGTAACATAGGGGCATCCGGTATAAGCACCGGTTGAAAAGTGTCCGTACTCCTTCAATAAACGAGTAGACCAGAGAAAACTCAACATTCGTTCTGCTTGTTTAGATTGCCGATAGGCCGTCCCATTTTCGTATCTCCTCCGTTTAAACTCCGGATCTGCTAGATCTATATCTCCTGCCCAACTGGAAGCAACTACCACAATCCGGCTAGGTGTGCCTATTTCTTTAGCTGATCGAAACAAAAGCGGGTGAAACGTCTTAATTAAGCGGTGGTATCCTAGAACATTCACAGCCCATTGTGTCTCAATTCCTTCATTCGTTTCTGTTCGTTTCGGTGGAGTGGCAGAGGCGTTTATAATTAAAATATGCAGAGGTTCTTTCCATCCATCTGCCAAACCGTGAATACTTTCTTTGCTACCCTGGTCTAGAAGAGTTCCTTTTCTAATGAGCCCTAGAGAATCCGGGTACATCTTAAATACCTTTTCAGGGTTCCTACCCGAGGGAATAACCCTTATATCCCCTTTCTTAGCCAATCCCTGGACTATGGCTGCCCCAATCACACCTGTAGCTCCTGTAACAAGAGCAATACGATTTGGATCTTTTATCATACTTCTAAGGTATTGAGTATCCTAGCTAAAGAAAAGTAGGGTGGATACCAGTTATTTGATTTTTTTTCCTTTACTTTTTTTTATGAACTAATTATTTTTATTATATAAAAACTAATATATATACAGGAGTGAAGATATGAAAAGAGCAGT
>JBDNDI010000003.1:0-23748 GCA_046719195.1 Spirochaetales bacterium
TGTAGATACCGCAGGTTCCATAGGAGCACCGGTTATTGGTGTTTCCGCCATGATGTATACCACCGCTAAGAATATACCCTTGATCCGCAAATTATTACAGGAACGAGAGCTTGAGAAACGAATCGCCCTGGCAGTAGGAGGCGCAATCTTCAAGCTACATCCCGAGCTAGCCTATGAAGCAGGAGGGGATGGAACTGCGGCCACTGCTCTAGACGCACCCGAGCTTTTTGAGAGTCTACGACTAAAAGTATTTCATAACCAGATGGGGATGAACCTATGACTTCAATGGAAAGAATTATAGCGCTTTTAAGCGGAAAACCTCTAGATCGTACACCTTTTACCTTAACCCTTTCGCTCTAAGGCGCCCGCCTTTTAGGAGTATCCTGTCCATCCTATTATTCCGATCCGGAATTATACGCAAAAGGTCAGCGGGCAGTAGTAGAATTATGCTCTCCGGATATCGTATTTTCTCCTTTTGCCTTACCCTTCGAAGGGGCTCCCTATGGAGTCAAGCTAGAGTTCCCTAATGACGGACCCCCGTACTTAAAAAAACCGGCTTATAAATCACTTTCGGATTTTTCCATAACACATATTCCCAATATCAGTTCCTGCCCCGAGCTATCCT
Source organism: Spirochaetales bacterium (assembly GCA_046719195.1). GTDB lineage: Bacteria > Spirochaetota > Spirochaetia > DTKZ01 > DTKZ01 > DTKZ01. The sequence continues at coordinate 626 of JBDNDI010000003.1, forward strand.
TTCTAATAAAAGCTGCGGAAAAAGTAGTAGAAGATCAAAAGGGTGAGCGACCTGTAGCAGCTCCTATCCTGACTCCCCTTGATCTACCGATCCTTCTATTAGGCCTGGAAGCTTGGCTTGAAACACTCCTTTTTAATCCTGAAAAAGCTCAAGAATTGTTAAAGCTTGCCTTTGATCATTTCCTAACTTTGTCGGAAGCCTATGGGAAAGCGGGTATACAGTTTCTTGTAACACCCGTAGTAATGATAAATCCTGCCATTGTTAATATAGAAATTACCCAGGAAACCTTAGTGCCTTTGCTTAAGCAAGCCTTTTCACAATCGAATCTTCCTATTGTTTTTCACCATGGGGGAAATAAGTTAGGACAGACTCTAACATTGTTTAAAGACCTGCCCAATATTCTCGGCTTTGTATTGGACCAAAGGGATTCCTTTGAGGAGGCTAGAAAACAGGTTGGCACAGAAAGTATATTAATGGGGAATTTAAACGGTCCTCTATTGGTGCACTATAGTATTGAAAAGCTAAAAAAGCGAACAAAGACTATATTAGAGAATCGAAAAAACGACAGTAAATTTGTATTTGCCTCCTCTGGAGCCGATATACCCTATGCTACAGATAAAGAAAAATTAGTGGAACTGAAAAATATCCTATGTAAGGAATCAATAGTTTCCAGGTAATATGGATGGATGAACAAAATAAAAAGAGCTTCAACTATCTTTTTACGGATTTGATAGAGCGTATTCTGGCAATGGCAGGAAATCCGGGGTCCTGTGCTCAATTTACTGCCGAAACCCTACGTTCCCTCATTGGAGCTCGAACTGTTCTGGTAATGGAATGTTCAAGCTTTTCGAGTAGTCATGAACATGAAGTAGTATCGGTTTTCCCGTTGCGTCGAAAGCCTATAGCTGAGTTAAAAACGGTGCGAAGCCTCGCAGCACTGTCCCATACCCTTTCCTCTGCAGCTATATTTTTCCCCTCGGAAAAGGGGCCCATACCAGAAATCCTTCGGAAACTAGAGGTTGGGCCCACTATCCTTTCTCCTTTAATTAGTGGCCCTGAACGAGTCGGTGTCATTATTCTACTGGATTTAATGGATACCCAAAATGTAGAGTCGATCCTGGACACTTTAAATGATTTATCCCGCGTACTGGCCTTGATATTAAGAAATGCCTTTTTGTATCAGTATATGGAGCAGGAGGTGCAAGCAAGAACCAGAGAACTTGAAGAGAAAAACCAGGTATTAGTAAAAGCCCTTCAGGAAAAGGACTTGATGCTGAAAGAGCTCCATCACCGGGTTAAAAATAACCTGCAAATAATTAATAGCTTGCTGTATTTACAAGCCTCTAATTCGAAACAACCGGAAGTCCGGGAGGCCCTTAAAACAGGACAAAATCGGATATATTCTATGGCTCTAGTTCATGAGGAATTGTATCAGTCTGAAGACTTAGAATGCATTGACCTAATAGGGTCCACCCGGAAACTAGCTGCAAATCTTATCGACCTTCTTCATAAGAAGAATATTTCCATCCAGGTGAAGGGAAACACGGATACACTGCTGCTACCTATCCTTTATTCTGTACCTATTGGCCTTATTCTAAACGAATTGATTACTAATAGCATTAAGCACGCTTATCCTGAAGATTCAGGTGGCCCCATTTTTGTGCGGATCCTGAAGCAAAAAGGGACAATCTCTATTGCCGTAGAAGATGAAGGTATTGGCTTTTCTGAGACCCTGGACTATTATACGGGTAAGACTTTGGGTTTAACTTTAATTTCCAACCTTTCCGAGCAACTGCGAGGTTCCTTCTGTATTCAGAATAAAAAATCTTTAAGCAAGGGAGAGGCGGGGACCTTAGCAACCCTAATGTTTCCATGGGAGTCAGGGACAGATGAATAAAAAGTTTTCCCCTTTGCTTATGTAACCGCTTACACCGACCCCGATACCCGTAAAAAAGCTATGGAAACTAATCCTGTAGCCTTTTTAACCAAACCGGTTTCCTTGGAGGACATAAAAAATACTTTAATCAATTTTAAAAGGCCTAATAAGTAGAAGTTTCGAGATTTATATCATCAAACCCCGCAACGTATTCACCATCTGCCAGAGCTGGGTTTCGTATCCTAGGGTTCTTTCTCTTAGCCAAGGGTTACCTTCTGTACACTAAAAGCAGCTATTTTTACCCCTCCCTCTGGTTCGTCCTTCTGGATATAGAGTACTCACGCGCCGTACACGGATCCAGTTAGTATGTCTGGGCCCCTTCTACAGCTCTGGAAAAAGGTAAGAACTGATTCCTTGCCTACTATTTATTTTTCATGCTACTGTTTCCCTTATGATTCTCCAAGCGATTGTTAACGGCATTCTATTTGGTTCTGTGTATGCCATGATCGGCATCGGGTTCTCTCTAGTCTGGGGGGTAATGAACATCGTAAATCTAGCCCATGGGTCTTTTATCATGATCGGAGCTTATCTTTCCTTTACCCTCTATGCAGCGTATAAAATCGATCCCTTCCTATCGATCCCTCTTGTCATGGCAGCCTTATTTGTATTGGCCTACGGAATCCAGTACTTTTTAATCAACCGAGTGGTACGGGGGCCTTCTTTTGTTACCCTAACCTTTACCTTTGGTCTGCAGATCCTTATTGCCAATGCTTGTCTTCTGATCTGGAGCGCAGACTACAAAAGCGTAAAGCTTCCGTATTCAGCCGCAGGGTTAGAAATTGCGGGATTAGTTATTCCCCTGGTACGCTTCGGTATTTTTGGCGTTGCCGTGTTAGTGACCTTCCTCTTCTACCTCTTCATGCGGAAAACGCGGGTGGGAATCGCCATTAATGCTACTGCCCTGAACTTCGAAGGGGCAAAGACCGTAGGGGTAGATGTAAACCAGATCTATGCCATTACTTTTGCAGTAAGTGCGGCCTTAGCTGCAGCGGCTGGAGCTCTAATCTCCCCCATCATGAGCATCAATCCCTTTACCGGCGGGGCGCTAGTAGGAAAAGCTTTTGTCATATCGATTCTAGGAGGGCTCGGAAGCACGGTGGGGGCTCTGGTGGGCGGGCTTACTCTTGGCCTTGTGGAAACCATCGGTACAGTACTTTTCCCTTCTGCAGTACAAGATTTCCTAGGCTTCTCAGTATTAGTGCTTGTACTTGTGCTCCGTCCCCAGGGGTTACTGGGAAAACGGTTTTACTAAAGTTCTAAGGTGCTAAGAGGTAACCGATGAAACGCAGAAATGTACTTGTTTTATTAGGGGCGCTATTGTTAGTAGCCCTTCCCTTTTTGGTAACCGGATTCTGGGTGCGCCTAGTGACCCAGATTTTTATGTTCGCTGCCTTAGCTTCAGCCTTGAATATCATTTCTGGATTTACCGGCTATGCAGCTTTCGGAAACATGATTTTCTTCGGCCTTGGAGCTTACACCACCGCAGTTCTCATGACCAAAGCGAACCTATCCTTTTTGGTTGCCTTTCCCGCTTCCGGTGTAATGGCGGTGCTATTGGCAGTGGTGCTAGGGTTATTGCTATTGCGTCTAAGGGGCCATTATTTTGCCCTGGGCAGTTTAGGAGCCATGGAAGCGTTCCGGCAAATTGTAGACCTGTGGACTGGCCTTACCGGTGGTAGCCAGGGCATTACAGTTCCGGCTTTTCCGGGAAAACCTTTTGTAGTAAACACCTTCTTTTATTTTGCCATGTTAGCCCTCGTGATACTGATAGTGGCTTTTGTTAGCCGCCTGGATAAAAACCGTTTAGGGTATGCTTTTAAAGCTATACGAGCGGATGAGGAAGCAGCGAATGTTATGGGTATCGATACCACCCAGTATAAAATTATCTCCTGGTCCATAAGTGCTTTTTTTACCGGACTTATTGGTTCCGTATACGCCTATTGGTTTAGCTATATCGACCCGCCTACGGTGTTTAACGTAATGTGGGTGGTAAACATGTTCGTTATTATGTTAATCGGAGGTATGGGTACTGTGTACGGGCCGGTGGTTGGAGCAGTAATTTTGGAAACCGTCTCGGAACTTGTCTGGTCTAAGTTCATCAACCTACACCTAGGTATTTTGGGTGCCATAATCATCCTTGCAGTTCTTTTTATGCCTAAAGGCGTGCTACACCTAAACTGGAATTGGGTATTACAACGGCTGCGTTTGGCAGATGCAAAGGAGGAGCCTCATGTCTAAGGGAATCCTTTGGGGTAATCGGGTTACCAAATGTTTTGGTGCTTTACGAGCCGTTTGGCAGGTAGATTTCGAAGTAAAAAAGGGAGAGATATTGGGCATTATCGGGCCGAATGGAGCGGGAAAAACTACCCTCCTCTCCCTGATTAACGGTACCCTGCCCTTAACAGAAGGGGAAATTTACTTTAGGGATGAAAAAATCTCCGGGCTTAAGCCCTTTCAGATTGCAGAGCGGGGAATATCCCGTACCTTTCAGATCGTTAAACCCTTCCCTGGCATGACGGTGCTGGAAAACGTATCCATCGGAGCCCTTTTCGGTAAGGACAAAATAAAAGATGCAAAAGTTGCCCGGGATAAAACTCGCCACATTTTGGAACGCGTTGGTCTAGGCGGAAAAGAAGACCTCAGGGTAGAGAACCTCAATATTTCAGAGCGGAAACGATTAGAATTAGCCCGGGCTCTAGCGATGGATCCTGAGTTGATTTTGCTGGATGAGGTAATGGCAGGCCTCAACACAAAAGAGGTAGAAGCCATTATGAACCTGATCCTAGAACTGAATCAGCAGGGAAGAACAATACTGATCATCGAACATGTAATGAAAGCAATTATGGGAGTTTCCCATAGGGTTATGGTGCTACACCATGGCGAGAAGATCGCCGAAGGCTCGCCCGAGGAGATTGCTCGGGACGAGAGGGTGATATCTGCCTATTTAGGGGAACGATACGCAAAAGGGAAGGGGATTGTTCATGTTGAAGGTTAACGGATTACATGCAGGCTATGGGGATGTGCAGATCCTCTGGGATGTAAATGTAGAAATTGAAAAAGGTAGCATTACCGCCCTTATCGGTTCTAACGGAGTAGGAAAGACTACCTTTTTACGCACCCTAGCAGGGGCACTTTCTCCCTTCCGGGGAACTATTCAATACGAAGGTCAAGAGATCCAGAATATCCCCCAACCCAAGCGGGTGCAGATGGGTATTGTAATGGTTCCTGAGGGAAGGCAGCTGTACAGTGGATTAACAGTAGAGGAAAACTTGCTTATGGGCGCTTACACCCGGCGAGACAAGGAAAAAATTCGACAGGATCTGGATTGGATCTACTCTATCCTGCCGCGGTTAAAAGAACGGCGAAAGCAACTAGCGGGAACCCTATCGGGCGGGGAGGCGCAAATGTGCGCGGTAGGCCGGGGGCTTATGGCAGATCCTAAAGTGCTGCTCTTGGATGAGCTTTCTCTAGGACTCGCCCCTGTGGTGGTAGATACCCTGGTACACGTGTTGGAGGATATTCACCGAAGCAGGGCTATCACTATTGTATTGGTAGACCAGGATGTGCAGGTGGCCTTAGGTCTTGCTCAAAAAGGGTATGTGTTTGTCCATGGCAGGGTAGCCCTTTCCGGAGGCTCAAAAGAACTACTTGCAAACCCAGAGATCCAGAAAGCGTACTTGGGTATTTAAGGAAGGAGGCAAAGCAATAACTCTCCAAGGTGGGTTTAAAGAGGCCCTGTTGGGGTAGCTCTAGAAATATTTAAAATATCTTTCAACTACAGGAGGAAAGGTATGAAACGATGGATGAAAGGATTGGTGCTTCTTTTAGTGTGCTCTATCCTCACACCCGGTCTGTTTGCCGCGGGAGGGAAAGAAACAGCAAAGGAGCCCCAGGTAATTAAAATCGGAGCTTCTGTTGCTCTTACCGGAAGTCTCGCCCGGTTCGGAAACATGGTGAAAAATGGGTACGAACTGTGGAAGGACAAGGTAAATACGGCCGGTGGAATCAATGTGGGGGGGAAGAAAATGAAGGTAGAGATCATCTACTACGATGATCAATCGGACAACCAGACCTCGGCCAAACTTACCGAAAAGCTGATTACCGAGGATAAGGTGAACTTCCTCTTAGGCCCCTACGGAAGTGGTCCTACCTTTGCAACTACAGCTATTGGGGAAAAGTATAACATCATCACTATCGCTACTTTGGCGAATGCTGCCAACATCTATGGTAGAGGATACAAGAATGTATTCTCCGTACTGCCGCCGGGTAGAAAGCTGTTTTACAGTTTTATCGATATGTTAGCCGCCCAGAACCCAGCCCCCAAAAAATTGGCCATCATTGCTCCGAACGATAATTTCCCAGTATCGGTTGCTGAAGGTGCTGGCGAATATGCTAAAAGCAAAGGGTTCGAAATTGCCTACTACGAAGTGTATCCCAAGGGGGTAAAGGACCTTTCCTCAACCATCCTGAAAATTAAAAACTCCGGCGCAGAGGCCCTCCTCGGCTCAGGATACTTAGAAGAAGCAATCCTTACTGTACGACAGTTAAAGGAACAGAAAGTATCCTTAAAAGCCATTGGGTTCACTACGGGTCCAGAATTAAAGGATTTCCGAGATGCCCTAGGAGCAGATGCGGACTATATCTACGGAGTTGCCTGGTGGATGCCTCAGATGAAGTATTCAGATCCATTCTTTGGAACTGCTCAGGATTATACCAAAGAGTACACCTCTAAGTACGGTGAAATTGCCTACCAGGCTGCAGCTGCCTCTCAGGGTGGATACCTCCTGCAATTAGCCATCGAGAAGGCCGGCTCTATTGAAACCGATAAGGTTCGGGCGGCCCTGCAAGCCTACGATGGAATTACCTTCTGGGGACCCACGAAGTGGGATGCTACAGGTCAGAACATGGCTGGAGGAGCTGTAACCTTCCAGATTCAGAAAGGAGCTATCCAGACCGTATGGCCAGAAGCAGCAGCAACTGCAAAACCCCTGTATCCGAATCCTTAAAAAATTTAATTTTTATGCCTGCCCCGGTATATCAAAAGGCAAAGTTGGTTTCCCGAAAAGAGGTTCCCAAGGGCTATGTGCATTTAATCCTAGAGGAAGAGCAGATAGCTAGAACTGCCCAGCCGGGGCAGTTTGTGATGGTGCGGGGGTGGAATATGGGAGATCCTATTCTCCCTCGCCCTTTTGACATTGTTACCGCGGATCCCCTAAAAGGCCTTTTTCGGCTTTGTATTAAAGTCGAAGGAAAAGGAACGAAGATTCTCTCTTCCTTAAAAAAAGGTGCTTTCCTGTATGTTACGGGTCCCCTAGGTACGGCAATTACCGATTACTCCGAAGAAGGTACTGCCCTGTTGGTGCGGGGAGCTGGAGCCGCCGCCGTAGTGTATTTGGCCGAAACTTTATCCCGGATCCGAAAGCCTGTGTATACAATTCTCTCAGCTTCTACAAAATCCCGTTTAGTGTGTCGATCTCTGTTAGAACGAGCCTCCCTAGACCTATTCATTGCTACGGATGATGGTTCGGAGGGGTATGGAGGAAACGGGACAGACCTTTTAGACCAGCTAGTAAAGGAGGGGAAGGTAGAACGAGTGTATACCTGTGGTTCCCGCAGGTTTGCTCGGCATGTAAAGGAGTTGGATTTAGCGGGGAAGGTGGACGGGTATGTATTCCTGGAAGGGTACATGGGTTGTGGTATGGGTGATTGCCATGGCTGTGCGGTAAAGAAGGAAGACAAGGAGGGATACTTCCTTGTGTGCATGGATGGGCCGGTGTTCCGGTCCCGGGATGTGGTGCTAGAGTAGGGGAAATCTAGTAGGGGATATTGGGAGATACCTATGGAATGTTCCGGAGCTCAAAAAGGTTTACCTGACCTGTCCGTGGAGATTGCCGGAGTAAAGTTTTTTAATCCTGTTATGCCTGCTTCAGGGGCCTATGAAGTGGATGATATCCATAATAATTTTTTCTCCCCTTCCGAGTTAGGCGCGGTAATCAACAAAACCATTTTTCTTCATCCCCGGCCGGGAAATCCACCACCCCGTATCTGGGAAACCCCCTGTGGTATGTTAAATGCCATCGGCATTCCCTGTGATGGGGTAGAAGCGTTTATTCGTAATAAACTCCCCCTTTTACGCAGGCTAGGTCCACCCGTTGTGGTGAGCATTGCTGGGGAAACAATGGAAGAATGGATAGAGCTTTCCCAGCGGATCGAAGAAACGGGTATGGCCGACCTTCTGGAGCTGAATTTATCCTGCCCGAACCTAAGCGAAGGTATCCCCTGGTCTACCGAACAAAAAACCTTGGAACAGGTAGTATCTACTGTGGTCTCCCGGGTGCGCTTGCCCGTTATTGCCAAGTTGTCGCCGGTAGTAACCGATATTTCCGAAATGGCTCGCACAGCCGAAGAGGCAGGGGCAGCCGGACTATCGATGATCAATACGTACAAAGGAATGGCCATCGATATTAGTAAAAAGAAGCCTGCCTTAGGAAATATTACAGGGGGTCTCTCTGGGCCTGCTATCCGTCCCCTAGCGGTCTGGGCCGTATACTCTGCCTATGAGACGGTAAAAATTCCCATCATAGGTATGGGCGGGGTGGATGGCCCGGAGGCGGCACTAGAGTTTTTGCTAGCGGGTGCAAAGGCTGTGGCAGTGGGTATGTACAATTTTGTCGATCCTTTTGCCATGAAACGTACCATCGAAGGTATCCGCACCTATCTAGAACAGGAAGGGTACTCTTCGGTTGAGAGTATTATCGGGCTTGCCCATAGACGCTAGATTACCTTGCCAAGCGGTATAGTGCATTGGAAAGAACCACAGCTCCCCGAGCTAGATCCTCCGGTGAGGCATATTCAGCCGGGTTGTGACTGATCCCATCCTTACAAGGCACAAAAAGAATACCCACCCGGATACTCTTGCCGGAACTTTTGCGTATACCTGCTACAACCGCCGCATCATGCAGGGCACCACTAGGCATGAGGGTATAGGGTATTTTTAGGTCCCTGCAGGAAGCCTCCAGTATTGCCTGTACCTCGGCATCTAGCTTTTCTATCGGTTCTAGCGTTATGATACGCTCCACCTTGACCTCTACATTATAGCGCCGGGCTTTTTGTCGGATAATCTCTTCCGCTGTTTTCATATATTGGGGCAAAAACCTTGGATCGTTGCTTCGCACATCCAGGGTAAAATATCCAAAGGGGCTAACCTTGGTAAGGGCGTTTTCCCATACCTCGGGATGGTTTTTATTGTAATCCTCATCTGCGTTAATAACCCCTACAGTTTGGACAATGTCATACCCTTGCTCTAGGGCGTAGGTACATTCTTCATGGAGGGCAACCTGCATGTAGGCCATGGCGAGATTCGCATCCTTTCGGTACCGGATACCCATAGGAGTACCCCCGGAATGGTTTGCCTCCCCTTTTACTTCTATCCGCATGCGAATGGTGCCCCGGATGCTGGATACTACTCCTAGGGGTATGCCATCTGTCTGTAGGCGTTTAGCCTGCTCTATGTGCACTTCCAGGTGAGCAGCTATTAAGTCAATCTGTTCAGAGCTTAAAGTAGGCTTTCGCTCTTTTATGAAAGAAGGATCGAAACCTTGGGATCGGATCGCTTCTTCCAAGGTTTGACCCTGATAGGTTCGTTGCAAAATAGCTGGATCGTTTAAACCAAAAGCCCCTTGGCTTCCTTTACAAACGGCTCCATAGCAGGCCGATTCTTCTCCCCGCCATACAACCAACTCCAATCGCCGTTTTAATTTTTCCCACATGGGGCGGAGCTGGAGTATCGCATCTAATCCACACACAACCCCAACTGCCCCATCGTAATTGCCTCCATGAGGAACTGTATCCAGGTGGGATCCTACCTGCACACATTCCGGATACTCAAAAGGGGTGGAAAGAAAAAGATTCCCGATCCCGTCCCACCTGGGACGCATGCCTGCTTTTTCCCCCAAGCGCTGGATAAGCTGCATGGCGCGGGTCTCTTCGTCCGACCAGGCAGCGCGGGTAAACCCGGATTCTCGGTTCGGCCCTAAGTTGCCGATTTTTTCTAACTGCGAGAAAATTTCTTCGATTCGTTGCGTAGTGCTTTCTATGAGTCTAGGCATATACTGTTCCGTTCCCTGTACTATGGACAGAAGACACTAGAAAAGTCAACCTTGCTAGGGCAAGGGGTTTGTGGTAGGATGGTCCTATGCAGCTTTTAGCTCAGAGAACCGAAAAAAAATATAGCCCGATCTTTTCTCGTTTTCTATTTTGGGGCATTTTATGCCTGCTCGGAATATTGTTTGGAATAATATTACCCTCCTGCACCTCCGCACCGCCGATAATTCCCGAAGGGCTTACTCCCATGCAGTTTTTTCAGCGGGCCCAAGAAGAGACCGACAACTACCGGTGGGACAATGCCCTTTTATACTATCAAACTTTTTTAGAGCGGTATCCCAACGATCTTCCCAATGGGTTGGCTGCCCGTTACGAAATTGCTTTTATTCATTACAAAAAAGGCCTATTCGCAGAATCCCGAAGGCTCTTCGAAGAATTACTAGAAACATATAAAGGATTTGAAAATCCTTTAGCGGTTCCGCAATGGCCTAAAGTATTATCCGAGAAAGTGTTACGAAAAATCCAGGAACAAACTGCTCCCCGAGGTAGAACTCCCCCTCCCTAGTTAGTGGGGGAGAATAATCGTATACACTAGAATATTCCGATCTTCTGCATCCTTCTTAACCATCTCTTCCGTAATCTTCCCCCGGGGAATAGGGTGAGGAGGGGCATCCCCGATTACGATAATTACCCGGCTTGCTGCCTCCCATGTATAGTTATGAATGGCCGCATAGATACCTTCGTGTACTGCTTCAGGAATATCTCTGCCCCCGGCTACCCGTATGGCATCTATCATCCGCTGCAGTTGATTCAGGTCCGTAGTAAAGGGGTAGGAGCGGGTTAGATATTCCTCCATGTAATCTCTGTAGAGGGTTAGGCCGATCCGGATTCGGTCAAACCCTTTTATCCGTTCTGCCACCATGGGTACTAGGAGTTTTCTTAGATACGGTATATCATCTTCCATGCTCTGGGTGGTATCCAGAGTAAGAATTAAATCCAGAGTTTTCCCCTTTTGCTGATCAATAATACGCGCGATTTTTTCGATCATATCCTCTTCGCCGGTAGATTCGTAGGTTTCGCCCTTAGTTTCTTCCGTTATTTTGCTAAACTCTTCTTTAATATCACTCAGGATCTTTTCGGGTCTAGGAAGAGGGATAACTCGTTGGATTATACGAAACACAAACGGGTTGTCTTTAAAGGTTCCGGTGTAATCTGCATAAGGTTTTGCAAAACTACGAATATTTAAATAAGTCCCATCTGTAACGAGCACTTCTCCTTGCCGGCTCCAGGGATACCCATACTCTAAGACATAGGGGATAAATAGGCGGAAGGCAAGGCCGAATTGTTCATCGGGCTCTGGTGTCGAGTCAACCAGAAAATACCTACCGGGGCCCGGATTGAGGATTTGGCTATTTAGGATACGAATTTCATCTCCGTTGTAGGAGTTGTAGGTTTTCGAACGATAGGCAAAACTAGCAAGACGGCGGGCTGGATCTTCGGTAGATTCAGTAAGCAGAACAGAGTTAATATCCTTTTTTTTGCGAATCCATAAAAAATATCCGCCTTCTAAGCTTTGTTCAATTCGAATATCTTCAAGCCCAATAGAAATATCTGCTTCCGGATTAAGAGCGGGGCGATTAGTTTGAGCCGGGGAGGCGTTCCGTGCTGGTTCTTCTCTGGGAGCGATTTCCTGAGCGCCAATAGAGAGGGGTAGAAAACCGGTAAGAAGCCCTCCTAATAATACTGCATAGAAAAAGTACCCTTTCATACCTTTATCATCGGCTTGGGTTACGGGTTTCTATAAAAGCAGGAAAGGGAGATTCTTGCGAGCCTAGATTCTGATAAAACGAAGAGACCCGATTTAGAAAAGTTTCTAAAAAAAGGCACCTCCAGGGTTCATCCGGTAGGGCAAGGAGTACGCTAAACCCAAGGGGAGATAGTGCTAATAGCGCTTCAGGATCGCCGGGAGAGACTTGATAAAAGGTTTGTGCCCCGCATCGGATAGGGGACCAGGATTCTAATACGGGCAAAGTTTGACGTATAAAGTACACCGGAATGCGGGTGTCCCGATACAGATATACGGCTTGCTCGTAAGGTATAGGATTGGGGCTTAGATAGGGGAGCCCTCTACCGATCCGCGGGCCTTCTATAAATACAGCCTGCACGGTTGGGGGTGTTGGCTGAGTTTCTAGAGGAAAGGTACAGAGGAAAAGAAATAGGTTAAAGCCTATCCACTGATTGGCGAGGAGAACAGCCCTGCCCTTTTGTACTCCCTTGCGCATGGTTTTAGAAATTGGGTGGACCCTTTTTACAGGGGGGTGGATAAGCGCCCGGTATCCCTTTTCAGTTTCATGGGTATCCTTTGGCAAATTTATTCCACCGTAACACTTTTGGCTAAGTTTCTAGGCTGATCTACATTTCTACCTAGCTCTAAGGCGCAATGATAGGCAAAGAGCTGCAAGGGCACTACCATTATAAAGGGGTAGAGCAATTCGTGGGTAGCTGGGATAAATATACAATCATCCGCAATTTCAGCTACCTCTTTGTCTCCCTCTACAGTGACCGCTATCACTTTACCCCTGCGGGCTTTCACTTCTTTCATGTTTGAGATAATCTTTTCCCGTAGAAAATCATCCGGAATTAAGAACACACTCGGGGTATTTTCGTTAATTAATGCAATGGGGCCATGCTTTATTTCTGCAGCACTGTACCCCTCCGCATGGATGTAGGAGATCTCTTTTAACTTTAAGGCACCCTCTAAGGCTACGGGATAATTGAGCCCTCGACCCAAAAACAGAAAATTAGGGTACACCGAGTATTTTCTAGCTAGTTTCTTCACATGTTCGTTCACCGTAAGGGATCGGGAAATAAGCTCAGGTAATTCTTCTAAATGTTGTATAAAAGATTTTCCGGTTTCGTAGGACATGTCCCGCATCCGGGAAATTAAGAGGGTAAAGAGATAAAATACAGCTAATTGGCTAGTGAAAGCCTTGGTGGAGGCTACTGCAATTTCCGGGCCAGAATGTATATAAATCCCACCGTCGGACTCCCGCGCAATGGTAGAACCTACCACATTGCAGATTCCTAACACCCTAGCCCCTTTTCGCTTGAGTTCCCGCAGGGCGTAGAGGGTATCTGCGGTTTCCCCGGACTGAGATACGGCAAAAAAGAGAGTGTTCGGTTCGACAATAGGGTTTCGATAACGCAATTCTGAGGCAAGCTCTGCAGAAGCCGGAATACGGGCTAGGGATTCCAACAAGTAGGAAGCTACCATTCCGGCATGAAAGGAGGTACCGGCGGCTATTATTTTTATCCGTTCGATGCCCAGCAGTTCCCGGTTGGACATGTTCAAGCCCCCGAATTTGGCTGTCATATACTCTTTATCGATACGGCCTTGCATGGCTCGTTTAATGGATTCGGGTTGCTCAAAAATTTCCTTTTCCATGAAATGAGCATACCCGTCGAGTTCAATCTCCTGCAGTTCCCAGGAAATGTAGTCTATTTTTCGGTCTAGAATTTTGTCTGCCCCGTCGGTAAGTTTGTATCCTTCGGGGGTAATGGTAACCACGTTTCCGTCTTCCAGGTAGATTACCTGTTTGGTATAGGCGATCATGGCAGTAACATCCGAAGCAAGGAACATCTCTTTATCCCCTAGGCCTAAAATTAGGGGTGAACCGTTACGAGCGCCCACAATTTTATGGGGCTCGTTTGCATGGATACATACAATGCCGTAGGTCCCTTTAAGAAGTTTTAAGGTTTTCTTTACCGCCAGTTCCAGGTCCCCCTCATAGAAAGTGGATATTAAGTGGGCAATTACCTCGGAGTCGGTTTCGGATCGAAACGTATGCCCCTCTGAGATGAGTTTTTCTTTTAAGGGAGCGTAATTTTCTATAATTCCGTTATGGGCAATGGCAATATCCCCTGCGCAATTTAGATGGGGGTGGGCATTGATGTCGGTTACTTCGCCGTGAGTGGCCCAGCGGGTATGCCCTATCCCGTAAGAAGCTTCTAAGTCCGTTGGGATGATTTTTTGTAGATCCGCTATTTTCCCTTTTCGTTTTACAACTGTAAGAGTACCGGTATGGTTGCCCACGGCAATACCTGCCGAGTCGTATCCCCGGTACTCCATACGTTTCAAAGCTTCTACCAGAATATCCACGGTTTTCCTCGGCCCGCAGTATCCGATTATTCCGCACATGTATTACTCCTCTTTAGTCACACCAGCTCGATTTCTCAAAGCTGAAGGATTTATTAAGGTGATTTGAGTCCCCTCTTTCTGTAGTATACCTTCGGCAAGAAACTGCTGTACTAGGTGTTCTACTTCTGCTAAGGGGATTTCCATAGAGAGAGAGATTTCTTCTACGTTTTTTTCGTAGGGAAGAGAAGGACTATCGGATTGCTCAAAAGCGTACAATAGATTTAGAGCAATTAAAGCCGGAGCATTTTTTACTTTTATTTGCTGGAGCTGCATATTCGCATGCTGTAATCTTCTGCAGAGCTTATCAATAATGTTCATCGCGATTTTCGAGTTTTTTTCGATCATGCTCCGGAATCCTTGACGGTCAAAGGATAGAAGATGCACATCCGTTACGGCTTGAGCGGTGGCCGTGCGTCGGACCCGGGTTACAATAGCCATTTCTCCGAAAAAGTCCCCTTTTCCGAGAATGGCTAAAACCAGATCTTTATCACCTGCCGATTTACTGATTTTTACCTTTCCGTCCTGAATAATGTACATTTCCTTACCTTCGTCTCCCTCGTGGAAAATAATGGTACTGGCAGGTATAATGTGGCCATACTTTTCAAATAATATATCACTCATAGGTAGTTGTTTCATTATAAGATTCCTCTCTATACTTGTCTATTGGTAAAAGAGTTTGCAGAGAGGGGGGGGTATGTTCCGTACACGTCCGGATAAACGGAGCGAAGAGGTTCTGTTGCAGGCAAAGGAAGTAGTTCCAGCAGAGTTTGACCATATTGCAACCCGTTACGACGGTATTACTTCCCTAAGTCAGGGGTATTTTTCAGATTTACAACTGAGTGTTAGCCGGATGCGTCTAAAGGGAGGGGAATATGTGTTGGACTTATGCTGTGGAACAGGCAAATCCACAAAAGCTTGTTTAGAAGCTCTTCCACGTGGAAGAGTTTTAGGTGTAGACAATTCAGAACAAATGCTTGCGGTTGCAAAAGAGAAGTTCTGCAGGGAAATTGCCGCAGGACAGGTGGCGTTTCTTAAGCAGGATGCAATGAATCTGCAATTTCCAGATAACACGTTTGATGGCATTTTTATGGCTTATGGATTACGCAACATGCCCGACTATATCCAATGCTTGAAGGGGGTGTTCCGGGTACTTAAGCCAGGGGGTATTTTAGGGGTCCATGAATACTCTCTAGTCGATAAGCCGTATGCTCGAGTGTATTGGAAACTTTTAGGGTATGGCCTTATACTCCCCCTATCTACAGTATTTACAGGTAATTCTTTGATATTTAAATATTTAATAAAAAGCGTCCTGCAATTTCCTTCTCCCTTAGCGGTAGTGAAATTATTAGAAAAAGTAGGGTTTATTCAGATAGAAACCCTGCCTCTAACGAGTTGGCGAGCCCCAATTTTACATACTTTTATAGCTAAAAAGCCGGGTTAATGGATTTTCATGTTGCTTTATAGTCTTAGGCCGGTTCTTCCCATGTTTACAACCAAAAGGCTTGCTTCCTAGGGAGGGGATCCTCCAATCCGCCCTTCTCGGGCGGACAAGCCATAGGATTGCATGTCTCCAATAGGTTTCTTAAGGCCGGCTTCACTCAAGCTTTCCTAGCCCGGGTAGGCATTCGTGGAGCTTAATTTTCCCGGGGGCCCAGGGGAAATCCCTATGGGTTAAAGCCAGTAGGACAGCGATATAATACCCGGTAATAGGAGCATATACGTAAGGGTAGTGGTAAGCCAGGTGGAGTTTGCCAGGTCTACATCAAAACCGTAAAGGGACGGAGGAATGGCCGCCAAAAAGGCTACCGGGGAAAAGGATACAATAACCAGGCTTTTTAAGGGTAGCCCTCCTCGTATGGCCCCAAACCCTAAAGCTATGCCTAGGGGTATTAAACAAGCGGGAATAAAGAGAAATTTAATACCATGTACAAGGAGTATCTCTCGTTTGTACCGGCCTACAGCGCTTATTTTTAGGGTTAGACCGATAGCGAATCCGAAAAATATGGTAATAATTGGTACTAGTATGTGAGAAAGTGCGTAGAAAGCTTCTGGTCTGGGTAAGCCGGATACTCGCAACACCGTACCTATCAGTACGGCGCCCAAAGGAAATAGGGCTACCTTTTTTTCTAACAAGACCTTAGGGTGGAAACGGAAGGAGCGGAGATCTGCCCGGCTAATGGCATGGCTCAATGGAAAGCCTAGGGTATAATAGAGGGGTTGTTCGAAAAGAGCATAGATTTGAATATAGGCAAAACCTTCTTCGCCATACATAACAAAGGCAATAAAGGCAGCTAAGGCGCTAATATTGTAAAACATACTGCTAGTAAATAGAGAGCCTGCTTTATAGGGTTCAATATGGAATAGACGGATGCACAAAAGGGCTGCCAGGGCGCCTAATCCAATGGAAGCAGCTCCTAATAGGGAAAGAAGAGCTAGGCTACCTGAGGCAGGAGCAAAACCCCAGAGGGAATTTATCGCGGCAATTGGAAGTAAAAGCATAACCGATATCTGCTTAAGCCAATCCGATAGTACATTAGGCTTAGCTAATCTCTTTTGGAGAAGGTATCCAACTAAAACGGATCCGAAACTCACGGCTAGAATGTAAGCTACTCGCATAGCCGTACTATACGGAAAAGTTCTTTTCTGTAAAAGAGCTTTGTGGTATGATCTCGGCTATGCATAAATTATTTGGTTTTCTGTTTCTTCGTTACTGGGAACGGCTTGCTTTAAATCATTTTGTTATGGGTAAGTATGAGAAAGCAGAGGAGTATTTCAGGAAAATCCAGGAAGTACAGCCTAACAAAATGGGAATCGGTCATAATATCGGACTTGTGTGCCTTGCCCAGGAACGGTATGAGGAGGCAGAGAAAGAGTTTCTGAAAGAACTGAATCGGTATGGGGAGACCTACATACGGCTGAAAACCTTAGGGGATCTATACTATCTCTGGGGTAGACGGGAAGAGTGCTACAAATACTATACAGCAGCCCTTCCTCTCTGCGAACAGGAGCCGGACCGTAAACTCTTAGAAAAACGGATTGCCTATGCTTCGGACGCTGCAACCTTTACCAAAGCTATGGACAGTTATCGGGCTTTAAAAAAAGGGAATGCGTTCATGGCAGAGAAAAGTTTCGAATCATCCTACCAGGAGTTCGAACGGGCAGTGGCCTTGGATCCATACAATTTTCAAGCCTGGAACAATATGGGAGCGCTAGAACTAAACTACCGGAAGAATGTGGCTAAAGCTGTAGAATTGTTCCAACGAGCAGTGGAGTATACGAGTTTACCAGCTATACATAACAATCTAAAACGAGCTAAAGCTATGCTTGAGAAGGAGAAAGGAAAATGAGTCCAGAACACAAACAAATACGGAAACATCTAGAGGACATTTTTTCTGCTGCTCTAGAGCGGGTAGATCCCTATAAAATGATTAAAGAACGAGTTCTTATCGAACATAATACCCTGCTAGTACGGGGGGATACAGAAGAGTATCGCTGGGATCTAGGACGCTATAACCGGATTATTGTGCTAGGCGCCGGAAAGGCCACGGCAAAAATGGCATTAGCCATAGAAGAAATTTTTCAATCCCGCATTACCGAGGGAGTTATTTCCGTGAAACCGGGGCATACAGAAAAACTCACCCGAGTTCGAATGATCGAAGCGGGTCATCCGGTGCCAAACGAGGGAAGCGTAGAAGCAGGAAAAACCCTAGCAGTTCTAGCCGAAAAGGCGGACGAGAAAACCCTAGTTATTAATCTGATTTCCGGTGGAGGTTCGGCTCTGCTCTGTTATCCCTATGCCTGGAAAGATGCAGAAGGCTCCCATGCTCTTACCTTAGAGGACAAGCAAAAAACTACCCGGGCTTTACTCGCCTGTGGGGCTACTATTCAGGAAATTAATTGTATTCGTAAGCACCTGAGCGGCATAAAAGGAGGCAGGTTGGCCCAGTTACTGTACCCAGCCGAATCCCTAAACCTGATTCTTTCGGATGTGGTAGGAGATAGGCTCGACTCTATCGCTTCCGGTTTAACCGTTCCGGACCGGACTACCTATCAGGAAGCGGTGGGGTTGGTAGAAAAATATGGTATTTCCGCAGAGCTTCCAGCCTTAGCCTGGCAGGTATTGCAAAAGGGTGCAGAGGGAAAGCTACCCGAAACACCTAAAAAAGGGGACAAAGTATTTGATAAGGTAGCAAACATTCTTATAGGTTCGAACTACAGTGCACTGTTAGCTGCAGAACGAAAAGCAAAAGAATTAGGCTACCAAACAATCGTCCTCTCCTCTGAGATCGTGGGAGAAGCAAGAGAGATAGCCAAAGTCTACATGGGTATAGGTCGGGATGTAAAACGTAGGGAACTTATCGCTAAACGTCCCGCTTGTATTATTGCGGGGGGGGAAACTACGGTAACCTTAAAAGGGGATGGTAAGGGGGGAAGAAATCAGGAAATGGCCCTATCTTTTTTAGCTGAAATAGAATCCAACCCTGAGGGTTCAGAAGGAATCTGGTTTCTTGCTGCTTCTACGGATGGGAATGATGGGCCCACGGATGCTGCTGGTGCCTTCGCAGATCCGGAGGTGCTAAAGGCAGGTAGAGAAGCTAGCCTCTCGGTTCAAGATTACCTAAAGCGCAACGATTCCTACCACTACTTTGATAAAATCGGTTACCTGTTAAAGACAGGACCCACCAACACCAATGTCTGCGACGTACAACTAGTAATTGTGCCCTAGCGCTCGGTAAGGGAAGAAGTAAAAGGGCGAGGAGAATCAGTGTTTCAAATGCAAAGCACAAAAAGCAAAGGAACGGAAGCTTACGTCCAGTCTCTAGCCGATAGAAAAAAAGCTAAAGAACTGTTTTCGATGTTTCTTTCTTTTTTTAAAATCGGTGCATTTACCATAGGAGGGGGATACGCGATGCTCCCTCTTATGGAAGAAGAGTTCGTCCAAAAACGGAAATGGGTAGACCCCTTAGAGATAGTGGATGTGTTTGCCATTGCTCAGTCCTTGCCCGGGGTAATTGCCATTAATACCTCTCTCTATATTGGATATAAGGTAGATAAAATTCGAGGTGCTTTGGTGGCAGCTTTAGGGGTTATTTTACCTTCGTTTATTACCATACTCGGGATTGCGGCTTTGCTTGTCCAGTTTCAGGAAAACTTGTATGTGCAAAAGGCTTTTGCAGGGGTCCGTGCAGGCGTTGCCGCACTAATATTATTATCAGGTATAAAATTAGGCAAGGCAGTGTTAAAAGAGCCTGCCTCTGTTGCTATAGGCCTAGGGGCTTTTATTGCTTTAGTATTCCTCCGGGTTCCTGCCGTGCGCGTAATATTAGCCAGTGGGATAGTTGGTCTAGTTATCCTGTGGTTGAAGCGGTTACCGCTAAGACAGCGCCCAAGAATTAGCCAAAATTCTCCGAGGGGCACAAACCGGAGTAACTCATGATGTATCTCGAGCTCTTTTTCGTATTCTTCAAAATGGGGTTGTTTGGCTTTGGGGGTGGGTACGCCATGGTACCCTTATTGGAAAGAGAAATTGCATTGCATGGCTGGATGCCCGTAAGGGAGTTTGCTGACATTGTGGCTATTTCCCAAATGACTCCCGGCCCTATTATGGTTAATGCGGCTACTTATATTGGTTACCGGGCAGCAGGAGTATTGGGCTCGGCGATTGCCACTGCGGGAGTATTTCTGCCATCACTGATTCTGGTAGTTCTTGTGGCGCATAGTTTACGTGTTTTTAAAGAAAGTACTGTGGTACAAGGGCTACTAAAAGGAATCCGCCCGGGTACAGTAGGTCTTATTGCCGGAGCCGTGGTGTTCTTTAGCCGCCTTTCCTTAGTGCAGCAACCGGAGCTACCCTCTTTTAAGGGGCAATGGGAGCTTACAATCCAAGGATTAGGCAAAATAGTTCTAGTGTTACCAGGTATAGGAATCTTTTTAATCATTTTTATAGCCAGCCGCTGGTTCGGCTTAAAAACCATTCCCGCTGTTTTAGTTTCCGCTCTTTTAGGTATGGTGCTTCTGTAAGTCTTTATCTCTAAATCCTTATAATGAATGCCCCTATATCTTACAGTGCTCTCTTTCCTCTCCTTGACAGAAGATTTTAAACTATCTACCTTCATTGCATAACCCATATCTTAAAATCTAAACAAGGAGAAGAAGGTGAAAAAGACATTCTATCTTTTTATTGCCCTATTGTTGGGGCTTGCTCTGGTAGGTTTAGTCCTTTCCTGTGGAGGAGCAAAGGAACCGGCAAAGAAGGCAGAACAAGCTGCATCACCTGCCAAAACCCTTAAAGCGGGCTTTTTATACATTGGGCCGGTGGGAGACTATGGCTGGTCCCATGCCCACGATGTGGGCCGAAAATTTGCAGAAAGCCAGCTACCTTGGCTAAAAACTGTTATTGTTGAAAGTGTACCCGAGGGAGATGCGATGCGGATTATCGACCGTCTAGTGAACGAAGAAAAGTGTGATGTTATTTTTACCACCAGCTTTGGGTATATGGATGACACAGTAAAAGCAGCAGAAAAGTATAAAAACACGTTTTTCTTTCACTGCTCGGGATTTAAGCGAGCTCCTAATTTAGGTACCTACTTTGCTGAGCTGTATCAAATGTACTATCTCAACGGCCTTATGGCAGGAGTATTAACCGAAACTAACAAAGTCGGATACGTGGGTGCTTTCCCCATCTCGGAAGTTATCCGGCATATTAATGCCTACGCATTAGGGGTGAAGGAAGCTAACCCTAAAGCGAAAGTAGAGGTGCGCTGGATTTTCTCCTGGTACGACCCAGCTAAAGCCAAAGAAGCGGCCCAAGCTTTAGTATCTGCGGGGGCTGATGCCTTAGCCTTTACCGAAGATTCGCCGTCGGTAATCGAAGTAGGGCAAGAGCACACAAAAAAAGGGAAAAAAGTATATAGCTTCAGCCACTATAGCCCTATGCAGAAGTTTGGGGAAGATTCTGCGGTGTCGGGTCAGCTGGTAGATTGGGGTCCCATGTATGTGAAAATTCTTACAGATGTGTACAATGGCCAGAAAGATTTTTCCAACTATGACCTTTGGTGGCTTGCTGCAGAAAAAGCAGCTCTGTTAGGAGGTGAGATCAATCAACCCATAAATCCGAAGTTTGTTGATGTATTAAAAAGCAAAAAAATTAAATCTTCTGATTTAGGAGAATTAAACGCCTACGATTACATCCTGAAACGGTATGAACAGGTAAAAGCTAATCAATTCGAACCCTTTACCGGCCCCATCAAAGACCAGAAAGGCGCGGTACGCATTCCCGCAGGACAAAAAGCGGATGCAGCTCATCTGCTTTCTATCGAATATTTTGTAGATAATGTAGTAGGGGAAATCCCTCGGAAATAATTGTTCCAATAGTACATGCGATTGCTTCTTAAGGCCCCCTTTGCGGGGCCTTTTCGTAAAAAGCCCACCTCAGGAAAACGAATTGAGACGGTTCGGCTAGAAGGTATTTCTAAATCCTTCCAGGAGGTTCAGGCAAACAAAAATATTCATCTAACTATCCGAAGTGGAGAAATACTCGGCCTTTTAGGAGAAAATGGGGCAGGTAAATCTACCCTAATGAACCTTCTCTACGGATTATACCGGCCCGATACAGGACGGATTCTAATAAACGGAGAGGAAGTTACGTTTCGTTCCCCCCGGGACGCTCTTCGTAAGGGTATCGGGATGGTGCATCAACATTTTATGTTGGTTCAAAACCACACCGTGTTAGAAAACCTAATTTTAGGGGACGAGGAAGCACCCTTTTTGTTCCCTCAAAAGAAAATAGAGCAAAAAGTGATCCGGTTTCAGGAGAAGTATGGGCTGCGGGTACCCCTCAAAGCTAAGGTTTGGCAGCTTTCTGCTGGGGAACAACAACGGGTAGAAATCGTAAAAGCCCTGCTTCAAGGTGCGGACTTGCTGATTCTTGATGAGCCTACCTCAGTACTTACCCCTTTAGAGGCAAAAGAGTTATGGAATATTTTACGAACTATGGCTTCGGAAGGGCATGGAATTGTAATTATTAGCCATAAATTAGAAGAGATCCTTGAACTTTGTCACCAGGTTGTGGTACTTCGCAAGGGTGAGGTGGTAGGTAGCGGACCAACCTTCTCCTTAACCAAGGAAGATCTAGCCCGCATGATGGTGGGCCGAAAAGTGGTTTTTTCTTTTGATTGGAAACCTGAACCACCGGGAGAGGTCGCGCTTCGGGTGGATGATTTGGTAGTAAGAAGCGACCGGGGGCTTATCGCGGTTCGAAACGTGAGTCTAGAAGTAAGACGTCGGGAAATTGTGGGTATCGCCGGGGTTGCGGGTAATGGGCAAAGGGAATTGGTGGAAGCCATCACAGGGTTACGCAAGGTGGAGCAAGGCAGAATTTGGATTCTTGGTAAAGACATTACCAACCAATCGGCCAGGGTTATCCATGCAGAGGGAGTAGCCCATATTCCGGAAGAAAGGATTCGATTTGGTACAGTACCTAATCTTTTAATTTACGAGAATGCGGTTTTAAAAAGGCACCATTTTACCCCTTTCTCGGACGTAATCTTCCTTGATTATGATCGTATCCGTGCTCATGCGGAAACTCTCGTCGAGAAATTTTCTGTAGCTGCCTCCTCCATACGAGTGCCGATAAAACACCTTTCCGGAGGAAACATTCAGAAACTCATCGTGGGACGGGAAGTTTCTGCAGGCCCTGTATTATTAGTTGCTTCGCATCCTACCTATGGGTTAGATGTAGGCGCTACTGAATATATTCGCCAGCAGTTGTTAAAACGCAGGGAGGAGGGGGAAGCAGTTCTCCTTGTATCCGAGGATTTAGAGGAAATTGTAGAACTCAGTGATCGTATTGCGGTAATGTATGCGGGTGAAATTGTAGGAATTTTG
>JBDNDI010000030.1:0-14207 GCA_046719195.1 Spirochaetales bacterium
AGTTATACCCCAGGTAGATTTATACGAGATCAACTGGATGAACTTTCAGAATCCCCAGATTACCGGTTTTTCCGTTGAAAAAAGGGTAACCGGTACCCTTCTGTATGTTACTTCAGGCGAAACGCCGGTTATCTACGACATTGTGGGACATCGGGAAAAACCTCTTTTCGACTTGCAGATGAAGCCGGTTATTGAACGAGAAAACTTTACCTACAAACAGCTAAACCTTCTCCAATCCGACATACCTGAGGATGTTGGTCTTGTGGTAATTAATAGTCCCAAGCAGGACATAACCCCAGCGGAAAGGGACCGGATCCTCTCGTATCTTGAAAAGGGAGGCAGACTATTACTTATGGCAGATTTTCAGACCGGAACTCCCCAGAACCTGAAAGAAATACTTGCTAGCTACGGAGTAGAACTAGATTTTGGGGTGGTTGTGGAAATGAATAAAAACTACAATACCGGCAACCCCTTCCATGTTATTCCGGAATTTAGTCTACACGAGATTGTGCGACCGTTAAAAGAAAACAATGTCCCCGTAGTTCTTCAATTTGCCCAGGGAATAAAAACCTTAAATTTAAAACGGCGCACCGTTGAAATCGAAGCCTTATTCAACTCATCTAAAGACTCTTTCCTGCGGGTAGACCTGCAGAACAATTCCCCTAACCTCTCTCCTACGGACAAACCCGGACCCATTACACTCGGAGTGGCTATTAAAGAACCCCTAGAGAACAAAGAGGGAAAAGAGACCCGTATAGTTGTGTTCGGAAGTGGCACCTTGTTAGAACCCCTAGGATTATTCGGCCAGATTCAGGGCAACTTTGACCTATTTATGAATGCTCTAACCTGGTTACAGGACAGACCCGAATCTATTGCTGTCCGATCAAAAAGTTTAATTACCCTTCCTATGTACCTTTCAGGTTTACAGGTTGTCATCTTCGGCTTGTTGTTTACCGTTATTATTCCTTTGGGTCTGTTCGCTGCTGGCTTAGGGGTATGGCTCAAACGTCGGCACCTGTAAATAGGGAGGAGGTATGACTCGGCAGAAAAAACTAACCTTTTTAGGAATCGCTCTAGTCATTCTAATAGGTGGATATTTCGGAGCAACTGCCTACAAAAAAGCTCAGACGGAAAAGCAAATGGAGCAATTCAAATCCGTCTACATGACAGAGATAGATACCAAAAAAGTTGTTAAGATCGAACTACCCTTAAAAGGAGTAGTAGTAGAGCGGGTTTCTGAAGACACCTGGTCTTCCCCTTCGGTAGCTTCCGGCGTACGGTTAGATCAGGAAGAGATACGAAGCATCCTCTGGTCTTTATGTAATATGCGATACGACCGTATTGCCGACGAAAATGCCCAGAACTTATCTCAGTTTGGATTAGCGGAGCCAAAAGCGGTGGTTGTGCTTACGCTGGACGATGGGAGCAAAGTGGAGCTTTTAGGAGGCGACAAGACCCCTACAGGTACTGGTTTCTATGGTATGAAAAAGGGAGAGCCAAAAGTCTACATTCTTCCCACGTATCCTGGAGAAAGGCTCTTTATTTCCCTAACCGATTTTAGGGAAAAAAATCTACCTAGTTTTAAAGCCGAAGAAGTGGAACGTTTAACCTTAACCTATGGAAATACCCGGATAGTAGTAGAACCAAAGCCCGAAAAAGGTGCTTTGGAGGCTACCTTTACTACCCATGTGCTTACTTCTCCTTACAAAGTGCCCCGAGGGGTAAACCCTGAATCCTTCACCAAGCTGATCAACGCCCTTGGGCGTCTCCGAATCCGGGACTTTGTAGAAGATGCTCCTTCTTCCTTAGCTCCCTACGGATTGGATAAGCCAGAGTTTGAGCTGTACGTTTTTGCAAAGGTAAAGGAAACCGTAAAGGAGAAGGACAAGGAGATAGAAAAAACAAAAGATACCGTCCTTCACCTGCTGATCGGAAAAGAGGCTGCCCAAACCGGACCTTCTTGGGAAAAAAACCGTGTATTTGCGAAACTGAAAGATTCTCCTACAGTGTTCCTTATCGAAGACATAAGACAGGATCTGCGGATAAAACCTTTTGATTTCATTGATAAGTTTGCCTTTATCCTCAATATCGACCGAATAGACCGTTTGCATATTAATTACTTAGGGAACAAGCATGTAGGAGAAATTAAACGGCAAAAGGAAACCCTAACCGAAAAGGATAAAGACGGAAAAGAAACTACCCGGGAACAAACAAAAGAGTCCTTTTTCTTAGATGGGAAAGAAGTAGAAGAAAGCAAGTTCAAAGACCTATACCAAAGCTGCATCGGACTTGTCGTGGAAGCAGAAATCCCTCCTGGGTCTAAAGCAGGAACCCGACCTGAGGTAAGCCTGGAGTATTATTTGAATGATCCAGCAGGAAAAACAGTTCGGGTAGATTACTTACCCTTTAACCGGGATTTTTATGCCCTCTCTCGCGACGGGGCAGTTGAGTTTCTAGTATCAAAACGGCAGGTAGAAAAAATTCAGACTAGCCTCCAGAAAATTGCTAATCCTTAAAGAACCATAATCTGTTCTCCCCGCTTGAAGATTGTTACTCTTCGGGTAGATTCAGAAAGTACTACCGCAACCGCCTTGCTTACCACAGTAATAGCAGCGGCTGCGGTATGTCTAGCTCCTAAGCCCGAGGGAAGCTCAGCAGGGGGGACCCGGGTTCTAAGATAGGTACCCGCAGAACAGATTACCCCGTTTCCTTTAAGTACAAAAGCGCCGTCAATTTTGGAAAGTTCCTTTATGGTCTCTTTTAAACTAGGATCTAAAATATTCCGGTCCGATTCCGGATAGCCTGCAAAAGGGTTTATGATCATTTGCTGTGTATGATGCCGTACCTGCTCGTAATCGCCTAGCACAAATATGGTCCCTGAGGGTTTTCCTTCCCTTCCTTCTTCTGCCAATTCTCCAGCAATTTCTATTACCCGCATTAAAACCTGGCTTTCTACATCCTGCCCTTCCTCCACCTTGCCAAAAGAAAAGAACATTTTAAACTCGCTACCGATGTCAGAAACCCGGATAGAGTCTAATACCCCTGAGAAGGGTACGCCGAAGATACTTACCACCCGTTCATCCTGGTGCAATAGTCCCCGGGACAGGGCAAAAATAATGGCGAGTTCTACCTGATTTGCCCGTGTAACCCCTTTAAAAGGGATCTGCACAATGGGATGGTTAGGATACTGTTCCCGAATACGCTCTACCCGGCTTACTGCTACAAAACAGATTTCTGGAGGAAGAACAGGAGGGAAAAATCCTACCTCTTCCAAACAATCCGTATGCACAAACACATGTGAAGCTCCTATAGTATTGGCTAAGGCAAGGCCTTGCTCCCAACATGCTTGGGATAGCACAAACCGGGTATGCTGGCTTAGAGGGAACTCGGCAACTTTAGCCGAATGTTCCTGAATCATTTTACCAATGAAAGCCTGAAACGCCTCTTTCAGGCTCTTGGCCTGTACTATTTCTTCGTACACCTGCGGAGTCTCGAGCCGTATAGCTACCTGCCGGAGCACTTGCAAATGTTCGGCTCCGTCTCCAACTATAAGAATTAATAAGTGTACCAGCCGGTCATCCGGAGCGCCATAAGATACTCCCTGCCTGCTAATCCCCAAAAAAATACGGGACTGACCAAATCCGGGAATAATAGCGTGGGGGATGGCAATTCCTGAAGCGATCCAGGTAGATAGAGTAGCCTCCCGCTCTAATATTTTCTGAAGCAGTTTTTCTGCATTAATGTTCCCATAGGTACTAGAGAATCCTTCTGATAGCTCTTTAAAGGCTTCTTGTTTGGTTTTAGCGGCCAGGAACCGTACACCCTCCGGTTGACAATACTTATGAAGTTCCATCGGGCCTCCTCTCAAGGGTACCGTAGAAATCATTTCCCTTGTCATCGATTAAAAGAAAAGCGGGGAAATCTTTTACCTGTATTAATCGCACCGCCTCCATATCCAATTCTGGATAATCCAATACTTCGGAGGAAAGGATATTTTCTTTTGCTAGTAAGGCAGCAGCTCCCCCAATAGTGCCTAAATAAAAACCCCCATACTTTCGGCAGAGTTCTGCGGTTCCTTTAGCCCGGTTTCCCTTAGCCAGGGTTACAAGAGAGGCTCCCTCTTTCATAAAAGCTTCGAGATAGGTATCCATGCGTTGGGCTGTTGTAGGGCCAAAACTCCCAATAGGATACCCCGGAGGCGTTTTCGCAGGCCCGGCATAGTACACACCATATTGGAAAAGGTATTTGGGTAATCCTTTCCCCTCGGATAGTTGCTTGAAAAATCGGGCATGAGCAATATCTCGAGCTACCAACAAAGGGCCGGATAAAAGGAGTAAACTTCCCAAAGGTACGCGAGAAAGCTCTTTACGCACCTCTTCCATACCTTTATTCAGATCGATCCGGTATATTTTTTGAGACTCTATTTCCCTAAGCCCTTCCAGGTATCGGGCTGGTTCCTGTTCTAAGTTTTCTAAGAATATTCCTTCAGAGGTAATTTTTGCTAAAATATTGCGATCTGCACTACAGGAAACTCCAATACTTATGGGGCAGGAGCCTGCATGCCGGGGTAGCCGAATAACCCGGGTATCCAAAGCTAAATATTTACCCCCAAACTGTGCCCCTAGCTTGGATTCCTTAGCTATCTCTAATAGAATATCACTCCATTCTTTATCGAAATACATACCCCCCTTACCATCCCCCTTTTGAGGCAGATGGTCTAACAAGCCTGTTGTAGCTAATTTTAGTACCTTTAGGTTCATCTCCGGAGAAAGCCCCCCTACCACTACTGCAAGGTGATAGGGAGGACAGGCGGCAGTACCTAAAGCTTGTACCTTTTCTTTTAAAAAGTTTCTTAAGCGCTCAGGTTGGAGAAGAGCCTTGGATTCCTGGAAAAAAGAGGTTTTATTCGCACTCCCTCCCCCTTTGGCTACAAAGAGAAACCGGTACTCCTTTCCCGGTACAGAGTAAATATCGATTTGAGCCGGCAGGTTCGTGTTTGTATTTACCTCTTCGAACATACTTAAGGGAGCCATCTGCGAATATCGTAAATACCGTTCCCGAAATACATCTTCTATACCTTCGGATACATATTGTACATCCGATTTTCCCTCTTCTGTTCTATCGTGCCCCCCTGTACTGTCGCGAACCCAAACCCGGTCTCCTTTCCAGGCTACAACCGTAGCTGTGCCTGTATCCTGACAAAGAGGCAAAAGTCCCTCGGAAGATACCACCGCATTTTTCAGAAGGGAAAAAGCTACGTATTTATCATTGGCAGAAGCTTCGGAATCAAGGAGAATATCGCGTAATTGTTTTAAATGAGCTGCACGAAGGTAAAAGGAAACATCCCTTATAGCTTGCCGGGCTAAGGCCCGTAAACCCTCTGCCTCTATTTCTAAAACTTGCACCCCGTCGATGATGCGTTCCCGGACAAAATCTCCTTCGATTTTCCGATACTCTACCTTTTGAAAAGGATCGGTTCCATCCTTCCATTCCATTTCCATACCCCCCTGCGAAGGTAGAGTATATCACACCTTTCTATTCTGTTTCGAGTAATTCGTTAATTTCTTCAAATCCTACGATTTCTTTCCGGCCTACAATACCTACCAGCAGGTACT
Source organism: Spirochaetales bacterium (assembly GCA_046719195.1). Lineage (GTDB taxonomy): Bacteria > Spirochaetota > Spirochaetia > DTKZ01 > DTKZ01 > DTKZ01. The sequence goes on from JBDNDI010000030.1 coordinate 5,616, forward strand.
CCTTGCGAATGGGATCGTACTTGTACTCCTTTAACAAGCGGAAATTCTCAATTTGTCCCGTAGATTTTACGTGAGTACGTGTACCCGTGCAGTAAATTTCTTCCTTTCCGATTCGGATTCTATCCTCCCCTGCAATTCCAATCGGTATATCCTGCTGAATCATTTCCTTTACCCTCCTTTCTAGTTCTGCTATGGGAATTGAGGGTTTTTCCGGAAAACTGATGACAAACCCATGTTTTACATCCGAATGCAGTACGGGAGGAGTATAGTGATAATCTCGGGAAAGTACAAAGCTAGTTAAATCTTCTGCTGAATGTGCCATGAGCCTGAATTTAATGGTGCGATCCACTACATCTTTAATTCGTTTGGGAAAAGGACCAAAAACCGAGGGCCGAGAAACAATTACCTCTTCTCCGATACCAAAAATAACCTGGGCATTGTACCCTAAGGTGTCGTAAATAAGATCAAAGTGCTCTACTACCACTCGCCGACCATGGTTTACCACTCTAGAAATGGCCTCTGCAAGCTCATACTTTTGTTTAAAGGCGAGTTCGTACCGCACATCTACATGGTAAGTGTGGGGGGCAAAGTAATCTTCCGGTTCAAACGAATAAATGGGAGTGGGCCTTAGATTTACTCCATCGTCTTCATTAGTTAACTCTAGGCCGGGGAATAAACCCCGGATAAGGGTAGATTTTCCGGCTCCCTCTGCACCGATAATTCCTATGAGTATATCCGTAGGGTATAAATACCGCCGGGCTAGTTCACTGCCTAACATATATAGCCGCAGCCTTCCCCTTGGCGCATAGTAGGTGGAATAGATAAGGGTTTCCCGGTATCCAAATCGGCTAGCCGGAGCAGGATGGCCGCTAGGGGAAGTCTGGTTCATGGGCCTTCCCACTCTAAACTGAGTAACGGAGCATGCTGCTGAGCTCCATAAATGTCGGTGTCGCCGGGCGAGCCGGAGGCGCAGGGTCTGCGGATTGTTATTTTTACCGCCCCCACCGGTTCAAACCAAACAATACCGAGGATATCCGAAAGCTCTAGTTGATAGAGCCGACAGATCACCTCTTCGTTAATGAGTTTGTTGTCTCTGCATCGTTCGTACCAGGACCGCTCTTTAAAAATAATATCTAAGGTCAGCTCGTAAGGCCCGGAGTTCTTAGAACGAACTACCCTGGCTATATCTAAAATACTATACTTCATGGGTTTCCTCCCACGTATTCGATCTGTAAAGGAAACAGTCCCTGGTTGTCGATCTGCAACAGGTGATACACAGAAAACTCAAACACTTCTCCCATGGACACATCAGAGGGAGAAAAGGGAAAAGCTAAATTGCCGGCCGTAGCAATTCGGCCCTTGTACCCATAATGAAGGAGGGTAGACCGGGTAACACTACACAGCGTATCTGCTTCTTTCTGAGAAGCGCCTATTGCATCAATTACAATACCTAGCTCATGCGCCACCCCAGGAAAAGGCTCCCGACTTCCCATTACCCCATCCTTTCCATACACATGAAAAAAGAGCTTTCCCTCGATCCCTTCCTTTCCCATAAGCATGAACACCTGAGTTTTTACCTCTTCTAAAATGAAGAGGATATTTTCAATCATAATAGGATCGCGGACACCTGCGATAGAGATAGCTCGGTATCCTATAAGGCGGGATCCTTCGAGCTTTACCCTATAGGGCCGGATAGGCTCGAACCTGCTCCCTTCTACGGCTACTATTCCGTCCCCTAGCTCGGTAAACTTTGTCTCTTCCAGATTTAGCATGCCTCCTGGGCCATACAAATGGTACGGGTCAGATTTCTCGTACAGAGTATGAGCCGCCGTAGATTCCCGGGTAAACTTTCGGTTAGGATTGAGAGACTTTAAAATAAACCGATCAGCCTGTACTATCCCTAGCACACAGTCCGCACCAGATCCAGGGGTAGCTGCAATAGCGGCACATTCAAGGATTTTCCCCATGTGAAGGCACAATCCTGGATCGAAGCCCAAGAGTATAGGAAGGGCCGCAAACACTGCGGGATCGTAACACCGGCCGCAGAGAATAACCTCACATCCGGCTTTATGTGCCTCCATTATGGGTTCTACCCCAAATTGGGCTACAATATAGGGACTTGCTTCTACTTTTTCTTTGGTAAGCGGGGGAACGAAGGGTAAAGGTTCTGTTTTCCCTTGATCCAGGGCTTCTAATACTACTTTTTTAGGTATGTCCGCAGGTATTACCCCCATTTTAAAGGAAAGGCCTTCCTCCCGGGCAATTTCTAGGATAATGTCTTTGCACCACGCAAGGTGAGGCTGGGCACCCGAGCCACCCGCAGTACCTATCACTACCGGTATATTTCGCTTAAGGCCTTCCACTATCATAAAACGCAGATCCCTCTTTACAAAAGCGCGATTGGTAAAACTTTTGCCAACCCCTAAGTAATACGGACCTGGATCCGTAGAACCTCCATCCACCGCAATCAGATGGGGCTGTTGTTCTAAACCCCTTAAAAAGGATTCTGGAGGAAATCCATAGCCAAGAATGGCTGTAGGACTTAACACTTTAAAACCGTCTTTATAGTCTTCTTTGATTTTCATTTCCAGCTTCCTCCTATCTACTCCTAAGTAAGGCTAAAGCCCTCTCCATCTCGTTATTTACTATCGTAAAGCCTTCGTCAAAACCCATCCCTGGTTTAGCCAACATACGCTCGGGTCTACTAGCGAGAGCAAGGTGCACGCACACCCGGGCGGAAACATCTGTTTCGTTGCAGGTACCTCCCTGGTAGGCCTCCATCCCGTGGGCTTTACAGTACAATACACTTTCTACAATATGATGGACTCCCCCTAGGTCCGGAGTTTTTATCTGTACCATATGGCAACACCCCGCATCGGTAAAATCTTTTATGTCTTCGTAAGTATTACACCATTCATCTGCTACAATCTTTACCCGGGAACCCATCTTTTCAAGTCGTTGTTTTATTTTCGACAGCGCTTCAATCTGTCTTCCCTTCTCCTCTAAATCAACCGGTCCTTCAATGTAGAGGTCTAGACCCGAAGCATCCTCTTCCAGGCTAGCCAGATAAGAGGCGATTCTGTCAAAATCACCCCCAAAGGCTATTCCTAAAGTACCGTATACATCGAAATGTAAGGTGGGCCTATAGCTTTGCCCGGGCAGGAGGGTGTCGATGCGTTTCACAATCCAGCGGATATACTCCCGTAAAAGTTCTCCCTCCTTTCCAAGTTTTTCCGGTACATTGTTAATTAATCCATGGGGTAATACATCTACCCGTTTTAGAATCATCTTATCTACATTAGTGTATCGTTCATCCCCGGTCTGGGCAAAGATGGGAATCCGCTCGGCAAGGAGGGGTAGATCATACTCGGTAGCAAGAACTTCGCACATTAATACCCCTTTACTCTTTGCTACCGCATCTAATAGCGCCTGGCTTACCCCATAGAGTAGGGCCATGTGGAGCCGATTAGAGCCCTCCTCAAAGCGCTTAAACTCCTTCATAAGGGTCCTAAAGGAGCTTACCTCCCTCCCCTCTAAAAAAGGTTTAACCTCTTTTTCCAACACAGGCAAATATCGGGAAGCTAAAAACAGAGGATCTCGCCCCCCAGCTCCTGAATACTGTACGGCAACGCAATCTCCTACTGCAATAGCACCGTTTTCTAACAGAAGGATTATGGATATCGATTGCCCGGCTTCTCGAATCCGGGAAAAACCCGGTGTAATAGGTTTTCCCAGATACACAAACCCATCCTGCTTGGCTCCGCTTTTAATAGCCCGCTGGTCATCGAAAAAGAAGGCTGAAGTTCCGGGTGCAAACACCACTTTCTGAATGCGCAATTCCTTACCCTCCCCGGGGTCTACCCACTAGGTGCCCCTTGCTAATAGCATATATGTCATCGGTAACCATTTGAAAGTTCACCGATCTTCCCTCTGCTTTTGCCCGCTCTTCTAACCTGCCCCGGTGGTGGTCAAGAATTTCTTTGTCAAAGGGTAGGTTTCCCGGTTGCAGGATACGTATGTATCCTTCATTATCCCTAGCCGGCAAGATTTTACCCACGTTAAATAAAGAGGGAGCAAAGGGAACATCCAGTACCCCTGCCTGAAAAGCCCTAACTGTACCCGCCTCCCAGTCCCCGTTACCCAATCTCCACACTCCGTCTAACAGGGCTTTTACCTCTTTCCGTATCCATCCCACTTCCCGCTCCACTTCCTGGCTTTGGGGCATAGACTGATCTTGAAGCATATGGATAAGTTGACGAGTACATCGAAGACCTGCGGCATTTGCTTCTTTGGTGGGGATTCCATACGCCTCATGGGGAGATTTTACAATAACCTTTTCAGCCCCCGAGAACACAGCAGCCGCGGTTCCCCATGAAATTACTGCGAAAGCTTTGGACTCATCTTCAGGGAAGCCCCCCATCCACTGGTGAAACACTAGGGTAAGCTGGTAGTCCGTAAACCCTGCTTCCTGGAAATACTCTTCTGCTAACTGGCGTAAACTCTTAATAGCTGCCACATCCTGAATAAGATTTCCCCCCTGTCCATACCCTAAAGTAATAGATTTCACTCCCTGAGCTAACGCGAATAACCCTTCTAATATTCCTACCGCATGACTAATGCACGGTGGCACCAGCGTACCTGTTAGAGGTCCGAATGGTTCCCGGTTAATCGAAATACCTTCTTCTTCATAGTAGCCCACGAGTGCATCAACATATCGCCAATACTGGAGGGACTGTTCCAACGGCACTTTTTTTGCGTAAGGAATGTTATAGGAGACACCACCCCCTTCGAAACTTGTAAAGCCCCCTGCTAAGGTTATTTCTGCCAGGAGCCGGGCATCCGGAGTGCCATGCCGGACCTGTACCGGTTTTGTAACCGCCTCGGTTACTTCCCGGCACACCGCCACTCCATGGTTCACCGCAGGAAACCCATTTAACAGAGATTTTCCGCTTACTTTAGACTTTTCTATGCCTTCCTCAGCTTCCCGATACCTGTTCTGCCGGGTGTAGGCATCAATTGTAGTAGGAAGCAAATCCGCCTCGCCTTCCGTTTCCAAGTATTTTAAAAGGCGGATATGCTCTTCCGGTAAAGCTACCCCCGCCCTAGGCTGGGTTAAAAGCTTCCTTTTTTTCTTTGCCTCTTCCATCGCAAAAGAAAAGCGCCGGTTTTCCGGTATTTTCTTCTGATAGGCAAAAGCCTCCTGTAGTTGTAAACCTGCTCCCGTTGGCCAGGAAGCTAATACTTCTTCCCGCTGTCGGAAGAACTCCTCCTTAGACATGCGATGTAAACCTTTCATGCTTCCTCCGATTCTAGGCACAAGGTCTCCAATGCCATTTGAATACCTTCTTTTGGATACTCTTTTACGAAGTTCCCTAAGAGGGGAAACAGGTAGAAAGAATCCCGGAAGTATTGAGCCTGATAAGGCACAAGGGGTATCCCTCCGCGCTGTAGAACAGAAGAAAGAGGATTCCCCCGAACTTTGCCTTCCTGCATTCCTCTTAAAAGGGTTCGGATTACTCTTCCTAAAGAATACCGGCACAGATACCCCCCACTTCCAATGAGGATCTTAGAAGGCCTTAAGTCTTTGCCCGATTGTAAATAGATCTTTCCTGCAGGGGTATAGCTTTCTTCCCACACTCCCGAATGCCTTACTACAGCTAGCGCTACCGCTAGTAAAGCTAAAAATCGGTCTAGGGTTTCTTCTGCCTTGGTTTCGGGGATATACGAAGGGTTTTTAGTTACCTTTTCTACATATGCTTGAAGCTCTTCTTGGTCCGGGCAACCTAAAGGAGCAAACAAGGTTTTTATCTCCGGAAGGATACTGTGGATTGTGTCCCATAAAGCAAAGGCACTTACCCGCATGCCTAAATCTCCTTCTACGGTACGTTTAACCTTTGGTTCCCGTAAACCTTTGAGAACTACCCCTTCGCCTCCCAAGAAGGGTTCGCCCACCGAGTACACATCTGTCGTAGCTCCTCCTAAGTCTATTACACAAAAAGGTTCTTCCAGGGCACCTTCAGAACCTAAGGCTTCTACTAAGTTAAAAACTGCTGCCGGGGTAGGAACTGGCTCGGTTTGGCAGAACTCCTGGACGAGTTTCAAACCCCGTCCTTCCACAATCGTGTCTAAAAATATTTTCTGAATGGTACGCCGAGTTTCTTCTATACAAATCTCCCCCACCCGGGGCATTACATTAGAAGCCACAACTAAACACTTATTCTCTAGGATTTTTCTCACTTCTCTCTGAATCGCACTATTTCCCGCATACAGTATGGTGCCCTTAAAAGATGACCCAGCTAACTGACGGGCATTCCAGAGGACCATATCCTCGTTTCCCCCATCTGTACCCCCGGTAAATAAAAGGATATCCGGGTCTCCTGCTAAAAGTCGCTGTAGGGAATCTTCCCGAAGACGGTAGGAAGAATCTGCTACAATTTTCCCCCCCGCAGACCAAGCAGCCAAACGGGCAATTTGCAAGGTAAGATCCGGTACAATACCCACAGCCGCTATCCGTAATCCCCCCTTAGCAGAACTAGAAAAATAAATATCAAGGTGGCGTGGCTTCTCGGCAGATCCTAGCGCTTCATTAGGGGACTTCTCCTCCTTCAGGTGCTGACCAGCAGCAAATCCCGGCCCCTGTGTCCCTAAGCTTTGAATTGCTTCTTTATTTTTTTCTTGTGGAATATCTTGAATTCCGGTGTCTCTAAAAGTAGGGAAAGGAAGGCCGGTTAATTCCGTGTATACCCTGCCAAAACCAAGAGAAAGATCCTCTTGGGTGGTAGGAACTGCGGCTCGTTTTTTTAAGATCAGCTTTGCACAGGACTTTCCTTCCCTGTGCTCTAAGGAAGCGAGAGTAAAGAGCGCTCCTTTTGTGTAAGTGGAGCCTATATCAATGCTTACTAACTCTTTTTGCATGGATATCCTGCTCTAGCAACTGAGCTACTTGGTACAAATCCACATCTGGAGGGAATACCCGGTCAAACCCCATACGTTTAAACTGTTCTTCCACCTCTTCAAAGGGGGTTTTCCCTACTACTAGATTTCCGCCTACGTAAAGAATAATGTTTTCTAACCCCCGCTCTATACAACGATCACGGAACCCCTGGCAATCAATCAAGCCATGTCCATAGAGGGAAGAAACTAGAAGGGCATCCGCAGCAGTTTCTATCGCTGCATCGATAAACTCATCCTGGCTAACCATTACCCCTAAGTTAGTCACTTGAAATCCTTGTTCGGTAAAGAACACCTCTAGTATCTTGTTTCCAACCGAATGGCAGTCATACCCTATAACCCCGAGTACAATTTTGCCTTTGTCAATAAGCATGCCACAACTCCTGAATCCGTTCTTCCAGATACAACAGAGACCCTCGCTCAATCCGGTATTCGAATGGAATAATTTTGCCGCCCTCCTCCCGAAAACGCTGTAAAATAGCTTTGTTCTCTCTACTAATGGGAAAAGAATATCCGGGGGGGATAATCAGTACATCTACTTTTTGCAGAAAGGCACCAATTTCTCTCTCTCCTGCCTCTCGATCTCCTGCCTCTCGAGATTCTCTTTGATAGAGTAGGGTAGTAAGTTCCGCCGGGTGGATCCTCAGACCCTTCAATTTATTTTGAATGATCTCGGAAAAGGTTTGACTTTCACAAAAAATTCCTACCCGATCGGTAGAGCGAATACCCCCTATTTCTAGGATGGTTTCTGGGCTAGGAGACACAATCACCTGGAGGATTTGGTTCTTTAAATTAGGTATAGCTTCTAAAAGGTCCTCATAATGGGTAGAGGTAACAAGAATTAACCGAAACGGAGAAAGCATTTTTTCAGCATCCGGAGCATGCAACACTTCAGAAAGAAGAAACTCTTTTAAATCAATACCCTTTAAGTAAGCTACCTGCTGGCGAAACATCTGTAGGGATTCGATATTGCAGTCCACTGCAGCTATATAGAAGGTTTCTCGTTTTTCTAACCGTTCCATAAGGGAAAGATGAAACAAAGCCTCGATTTCTCGGGGAGTAAAGCGCATCTGTTCAAGCGCTTCTAGGGTGTGAGAAAGAAGGTTTAGGGCTTGTTTCTTTCTCCCTAGCTCTAGAGGTTTTTCCCCTGCCTCTACCCTTCCTGTAATTTTTCTTTGATTTTCGAGGCTATTAGATCGGTTATCAGAGATAGTAGTAGAACCAGGTTTTTTTACAAAGGTGCCCTTTCCTTTACGGACCTCAATAACACCCCGTTTAACTAATTCCTCATACGCCTTTTTTACAGTTCCCCTTGCCACCCCTAGGGTTTGGGCTAACTCCCGCTCGGAAGGAAGTTGGTCCCCTTCGTGGAGTTTGCCAAGTTTTACCGCCTCTACTACCTGCTCAACCATTTGTTGAAAAATAGGAACATGGCTATTTGAATGTAAGTGTATTTGTAGCATTCTCCTATATCCTCTTTATTGGTATAGTCGTCTATACCAGATAGTATACCAGCACGTTTTCCAAATTACAAGGATTTTTTAGATTTAGTTGAAAATTTTTTCAAAACACGTATATATTATAATTTTAAATATGACTATTTTACTAGAAAAAAGGGTAAAAATGCGTTACAAACTTTTT
>JBDNDI010000300.1:0-3495 GCA_046719195.1 Spirochaetales bacterium
ACAGACTTCGTTAATATTAACGTGTACTCTCCTTCTGCCCCCGCCTTAAAGGCACCCACCAGTGTCATGGCACCCACACAAAAAAGAACCGAGGCATTGAGAAACCCATAGGCAAAGTCGTGCCGGTTGTTTCCCCTCGCGAATCGGCTCTTTAGCCCTTCTCCTATTCGTAGAATACCTCCTTCAATATTGAGAGCATTTCCGATTAGGCCCCCTGAGACTATCGAAAGGGCAAGGTACACCATACGCTCACTCTTTAAAGCCATGGCTACCCCTACAATTAGGGTAAAGAGACCCACTCCGGTAAACACGGTTTCTTTAAATTCTTCGCTAATTTTTTTGTGAAGAACCAACCCCAATAGAGACCCAACAAACACAGTGAGGCAATTTACAATTGTGGCAATCATGCAGGCAGTGTAATATTTTTTTCTTTAATTTACAATAAATGGAGATTATTTTAAGGGTTGCTAAACCCGTGGGGGGAGGCAAAACTCTTTTTTCCCAACTTCCTAGTTGGCAACACTTTTAGCAGTCCTTAAAAAATATATTCAGAGGAAGTGTAAAAACCCTACGGTTTGTATGGGGGGTGGACATACCTTATCTATTAACTCAGAATCCCTATCCGAAAAATTGAAAAAATATATGGAAGTCTAGCTGATTTTGTTATACACTATAGTATGATACCGGCGGAGGTAACAATGAAAAAACTCATTCTTTCAATCCTTCTATTTTCTGTTGTGGCTGTTTTCGGCTTATTTGCTCAGTTTGCCCAATTAGAGAGCGATTTCTCTAAACTTATGCTTCTTCTAGGTCGAGAGGTTATGCCCCATGTGCAGCAGAACGATCTAGCAGGTACAGGCATCGGGGGTGCTTCCCTAGCAGGTGACTTTTTTTACGTAGGTCTTACTGCGGGTGCGGTAGTCTCCGATGGCGTTTTAAAGTTTGTAGATAAAAACAATACTGAGTTTACCACCTTAGATGTATACGGCCTAATAGACGATGCTGTACCCGACTCAGGTATAGGTCGAGATTTATACGATAAATCCAAAGATATGTTTCCTTTTCCCACCGTTAAACTAGCTTTTGGCCTTAGAATTATCGGCTACGACTTTATTTTCACCGGCGTAGGAGTTCCGGGAGGCATTATTTCTACGGATGATCTAGAAGCTAGCCTTGTAAACCTAGGTTTTCGCATGCGAAGAGAGTTATTAAAAGAGCAAGGGTTCTTTCCCACCATCTCTTTAGGGGTGGGATACGTGTATTCCAATGTCCATTTTAAGTACATCCTAAAAGATTTTGAACAAGATTTTTCAGACCAAACCCTTACCATTAGTGGCGGTCTTTCCCTCGACACCACCGCTCACTCTATTGGTTTTGATGTGGGGATCTCCCGTACCCTTCTTATTCTTACCCCTTTTCTCCGCACCTCTCTCTGGTACCAGAATACCTCTTACGAAACCAACGGTAGCCTGACGGCAAAACTAGGTTCAGGTACTTCTCAAGATTTTAGCCCTTCTGCAAAGGTTAGCATAAACGACTGGGCAGTAATGTTTGCCGGAGGTTTAGACATAAATCTATTTCTGTTGCAGCTCTGCACCACAGGGACTTACAATCCCAGCACCAAAGCCTGGGGGGCAGAAGTTAGCCTACGCTTTGGTTTTTAACCTATCGATTAAGGTTAATTTAAAGGGGGTATAGACTTACTTAGCAAGTCTACCCCTTTTTTATTATCCTGGGGCATTCTTTCTATCCAAAATACTCCACATCCCTACGCTTTAATTTGTAAGTATTTTCGATCCATCCGAATAATTCTGCCAAACTATCTCTTGCTCTAGCAACAGCATTGGCCTTCAGGGTAGACGCCCAGACATCTCTGGTTAAATGTCCTTGTTCTTTATGTTTTTTCAGTGTTTTAAGGTAGCTTTTTAGCTTCAGCTTTCTTGATATTTCTCCTCAAGATGGGACATCCTTGCGGGTCGCAAAAAACTCCCCCTGTCCAAAGCCTGGGAAAGAATAGACTTTTACCTGCACACCTCCCCATAAGTTCGCCCTGCTAGAGCCAAAAAAAAGCAGGCGCCCTTTTGCGCCTGCTAAAAATCCCCATCGCAGGTAGTGTAAAAACACCGTAATCTAAAACACCCTAATCTAAAGTAGAGGTATCTAGGCTGCAAATCCCTGTAGTACCTGTTACGATTAGTTCAGCCCCTTTCCAGGCGATATCTGTTAGGGTACCCACCACACTGGTTAAGAAAGGCATTTTGTAGATTTTGCTTCCTTTCAAAAGCACAATTTCTTTCGCAGAAAGGAAGGCTTCTATCTTGGTATCAGAAACTAAAATTTTAGTTACATCCAGTCCTTTGGTGCCAGGAAGTAGAGTAGGTATAGTGTTCTTAGGAGTATTAATATTTGTTATATAAACCCCACTCTTTGTACCTAGGTACAATTCGTTGCCATCCAAGTACCCGAAAGCCTGAATTAAAGGTAATCCCTTCCCGAAAAAGGTAAGAAAACTATTATCACTGCCACTTAGAATATCATTGATAGTTATGTTGTCGATTAGACCAGAGCCGATTCTAAAAGCACCGATAACTCTAGTTGCAAAATATCCCCAGATTGTACTGTCATCCCCTTCCCAGACTAATATATCTAAAATAGGTTTACCGGCAACAGGTAGATCTAAGGGAATTTTACTCCAATTAGCTCCAGTATACCCACCAATTACGGGCTTCCCCTCTTCTTCCCCTTGATAGAAATAAACTTCCTCACTTCCGTTGTTCAATCCACCAGACTGAAATATACTGGGTGGAGTTCCATCCCAAGAACCAATAATGCTGCCACTTAAATTCCATACACCTCTTGTTGTGTTTACCAATATGTGGTCTTCAACGGTTTTATTCAGGCTATTTATTTTTACCGATTCTTCAAGTGTAAAATTTGCATATATGGAAACCGATGGAATAGAATCTCCCCCATATAGCTTGTCTTCACTTGCCGTAAAAATTGTTCCAGTTCCAGCCACCACCACACTTTTCAGATTCTTGCCCGCTAAGCCAGTCGCAACCGTTATGGGCTTTAACTCTAACGAAACTGAGGTCTCCACACCCGCTTTAATACCGAAAAGATCAGAAGTACCAAAGTTAGTGGGAGTAAATTGATTGTTAACCATTTTTCCCGCAGCGACAACTATGCGGTAGGCTGTACCGGGAGCAAGATCCGATATAGTAACGGTCCCACCCGTAGATGTTATAGCAGCACTATAATGCCCATCCGTGGTGGCTGCATTAGGCACAAGCACATTATTGGAATATACCCACACTTTAGCCTCATTTACATTTGCGTCTAGAACTTTGCTGTTCGGCGAGAAGCTCATGGTAAGGGTTGCTCCATCGGACCCGCTAGTCCAGACGGCGCAGGAAAACACCAGTAAGAATAGGACTCCTATAGATAGGAAGGCTCCTATCCTTTTCATACTATATATACGCTTTTTCATAGATT
>JBDNDI010000301.1:0-3492 GCA_046719195.1 Spirochaetales bacterium
AACCGCACCCGATGCCGAAATTTTAATCGAGCGGGCGCAAACTTATTTACAAAATGAAGCCGAACGAAAGCGAATCGTTAAACAAGCCTTCGAAGTATACGAAGCTCAGCTTCAGGAACTCCCGAATCGGTTTGAAGCGATCCTTGCCGAGATCGAGGGCAAGCCTTGAAGAAGACTATAATAAATTGGACTATAAACTAAATCTGAGGTTCCTTTTATTTGGCGCCCAAAGGGAATTGGTGAAAGTCAAGACCATAAGGGGGAATTAGATATTTCTGGTGGAATCCTTTTTCAATAGGAGGGAGCAGGAAAGGCTTCCTATCTCTAGGGACTTCCGATATAATCTCCTGTAAGAAAAGGATTTTCACATGGCCAAATTAAAGGAATCGATTCAAGAAAAACCCTCCTTTACTATAAAAGACTTAAAATCGTCTCTTCCCCCTTCTAAGAACCGGGCAGATTCGGTTTGGACCCGGTACGTGCTTAGACCCCTTTCGTATCCTTTTAGCTTGTTTTTTTTAAGGCTCGGTTGGTCGGCTAACCGAGTTTCTTATTTTTCAGCCCTGGTAGCTGTAATCGGCGGCTTGCTGCTTTGTCTGCCCTCTGTAAAGTTGCAACTATTAGGGGCGATGCTATTAAATGTATTTGCGATACTGGATTGTGTGGATGGAAATATTGCCCGCTTTACCCATACTACAGGTCCTGGAGGGGCCTGGGCAGATGCCCTAGGGGGCTACGTAGCCTATACAGCTACCTTGTTGGGCGCGGGAATGGCTTCCGAAATCACCTCCTACACCCTATACTCCTCGATACCCAAAATAGTAGACATCCTCTGGCCGAGAGGTGGTCTTTGGGTGCTTTTGGGGGGGGTTGCCGCTTCCTGTAACCTCCTTATGAGGCTGGCTCACCAGCACTACCGCGCGTTAAAGGCCGAAGCTTTGTTGCGGGAGAGCCACCTTTTCCAACCAAAGGAGACAATTGCAGGCAAGGCAAAGGCAGGGCAAAGCCACGAGGGGGAAGAGGAAGTCTTTGAAGCAGACACAGAAGCTGAAGGGGAGGGATCCCCCTCTCTAGAAAAACGGATCAGCGAAAATCTAGGAGTTACAGGGCTTTTAATGCCTGCCCTTTTTGTGTGTGTATATACCCAGACCACCGGGCTTTTGGTTTTGTTTTACTGCCTCCTCTATGGGGGGGGCGCCTTTTTTTCTCTATTTCGATTAGCTAGAAAAATAAGATAGAGTGAGAAACCTACGGAAACCTTTGCTATAAGTGTTTATTTTATAAGCGTTCGCTTTCTGTATCGGGATTGTTTGGTTCAGAATGAGGCACTTTTCATCTGGTTGAGGGGCGCTTTTCGCCTTTAGAAGTCCAAGGATTAATACCTAGGTAGGTACAAAATCCTCGTTACCTAAGGTAGACTCTATTACAGGATGTATCTCCCGCAGTCCTTAAGTATCCCGACTTTTACACCCTATTTTTCCTGTTCTGAGCTAGTACTTTTCGATTCCCCTCTAATCCCTTGCTTTATTCGTCCCATTACGGGGTTTCCAGGATTTCCCGGTATACAGCAAGGGTACATATATACATATTTTCGAAGGTAAAGTTCTCTTCGAATCGTCTTCTCCCTTCCCGCCCCATCGCAACCCGTAACTCTCCATTTAGAATCAGGGTTTTTAACCTTTCCCTAAGTGCTTCCGGATCTTCTTTAGGCACAAGAAAACCGGTTTTTCCCTCTACTACAGATTCTCTACACCCCCCCACATCTGTGGCTATTACGGGCAATCCAGCCCGCATAGCCTCTAAAATACTCCGGGGGAAACCTTCCCAATGAGTTGCTAACACAAAAATATCCGCTTCTCGTAACCTTTGGGGTACATCTAATCTTTGTCCTGCGAAATGCACTCTCTCTGAAATACCCAACTCGCCAGCTAGGGTTTGCAAGGTGTTACTGTCGGGGCCATCTCCCACTAGTTCCAGTTGCCATTCCAGGTCTTTTAGACTTGAAAGGGCTCGGAAAAGAGTGGGGTGATCTTTCTGAGCCTGTAGACGCGCTACCATTATAAGACGAACCGGTTTTACTGTTGCCTCTTGGGAGGAGGGCGAGGCGCCTGGTTTAGGGGCAATTTGGCTAGGTTGGGTAGCTTTACTCTGGGGGGCAACGTGACTAAGCGGGATAGAGTGAATAAGCTCTGCAGAGGGCTTCGAAGGGTATTGTCGCTCCTCGAAGACAGGTGGATGGGGAGGATGGGGGGCAGTGGCTAGGGCAGGGAATGGGCGAATCAGATCTGTGGATACATCGGGCATCCCGTTATATATGGTGACTAATTTTTCTGCCGGTACTACTTTTCTTCGGATAGCTAGGTCCCTATCGTACTCAGAGACGGTGATAATTTTTTGACACATCCGGGCAGTAATCCGTTCAAGGGTTTCTACTACTAGACGCTGAATAAAAGGAATCCCTTCGGCGAACTGCCATCCATGAACGGTAAAAATCGAAGGTATTTCTAGGCTCCAGGAAGCTATCCGTCCTACCATTCCTGCTTTAGCCGTGTGGGTAGAGACTAAATCCGGCTTTAACTCTGCTAAGTGCTTTCGAGTCTCTAGTATGGCAAGAGCATCCTTAACCAGGTGAATAGGCCGAACGAGAGAAGAAAGGATACGAACCTCTATTCCTGCATCCTTAAGAATATCCGTAAGAGGGCCCTCAGAGCCGGTAAGTACAGAAACCGAATGGCCTTCCCGGATGAGGCGGAATGCCATATCCCGAACGTGAATCTGGGCACCCCCGATAGAATCTGCACGGGTAACGATAAAAGCAATATGCATATATGCAAGGTAGCGGCTTTTCGGTATTGTATCAATCTAGGAGGGCTTAAATGCGGGTGCTAGTAACCGGTGTAGCTGGATTCATTGGCTTTCATGTAGCAAAGAAGTTACTAGAACGGGGCGATTCCGTGGTAGGGATCGATAACTTGAACGATTATTATGACCCGGCTTTAAAAATTGCAAGGCTTAGAGAGTTAGGGGTTACCCATACGAACGAACTTTTCCAGGCTCTGGAACAGGCCGCAGTAGAAAAATCGAGTGGATCGGTGCACCCAAATGTAGCGGCGAAGTATACCGAAACTATACCTACAGAAGCTATACCTAAAAATAAGCTTTTGTATAGCGAAACCTATCCCGCATTCCAGTTCCGATATCTGAATCTGGCGGATCGAGAAGGGGTAGAAGCTCTGTTTGAACAGGAGAGTTTTGATGGGGTATGTCACTTGGCGGCCCAGGCAGGGGTGCGATACAGCTTAACCAACCCCATGGCCTATGTGTCGTCCAACTTAGTGGGATTTGCCCATTTGCTCGAGGGAGTGCGTCGGGCCGGTTCTAAGAGAGGCGGACAGAGCCTTCAACATTTTGTTTACGCTTCTAGCTCCAGTGTGTATGGTTTAAATACCCGGAAACCTTTTCGTATCCAGGATACGGTGGACCATCCCGTGA
>JBDNDI010000302.1:0-3485 GCA_046719195.1 Spirochaetales bacterium
TAGATCCATATAAAGGGAAACCCTTTACCAACGATCTTTTTTGGGAGTTACAGAGTAGTCTCTATGCCTTAGATTATTTCGAACTGCTTACGCCAAATGCTCTACCCGGAGACCCCCAGAGAAACTCGGTAATTATCGAGTTTACCGTAGAGGAACGTCCTGTGGTAGGAGAAATACAGTTTAGGGGTAACCGAAGGGTTAGAACCGGAGACCTGTTAGATGTAGTTTTGCTTAAAAGAGGAGATCTGGTTAACTCCGCCAAATTAAAGGTTGACGAGCAAGCTGTGCTAAACCTGTACTTTGAAAAAGGGTTTCCGGATGCAAAGGTAGAAGCTAGTATAGAAAAAGATCCTAAAGACCCAAAACGTCGGATTATTGTGTTTGCTATTACAGAGGGAAGTCAGACTACCATACGTTCCATTCGTTTTAATGGAAACCGTACCTATTCGGATAGTACGTTAAAGCGGGTTATGGAAAGTAAGGAACAGTCTCTCTTTAATAGCGGGGTATTTAATGAACAGAAGTTCCAGCAGGATGTTCGTGCAGTGGAACGCTACTATCGGGAACGTGGGTTTATTGATGCAAAGGTAGTAAATGTAACCCGAGAGGTGGAGCGGGATGAAGAGGAAAACCGATTGTTTTTGAATCTTACTTTGTTTATTAACGAGGGAGACCCGTACACTTACGGAGGGATAACGTTTGAGGGAAATGAAATCTTTACCACTGAGCGTTTGAACGGCTTAGTGAGACAGAAACCCGGTAGCGTGTTGAATATGACCCGGGTGGAACAAGATTTTCAGCGGGTGGCGGATCTATACTTCGAGAATGGGTACATTTTTAACACGATCGACCGACAAGTAATCCGGGACGAAGAGAAAAAGCAAGTCTCGTTTATAGTTCGCATTGTAGAACGTAACCGAGCCCATATAGAAAACATTATCATCAAAGGAAATAAGAAAACCAAAGATTTTGTCCTATATCGGGAAATACCGCTAGAAGTAGGGGATGTGTTCAGTAAAAAGAAAGTAGTGGAAGGCTTACAAAACCTATATAACCTTCAATACTTTTCTTCTGTAGTCCCAGAAACACCTCCCGGAAGTGCGGATGGGCTTATGGATCTAGTCATAAATGTAGAAGAATCTAGCACCGCGGAGATCATGTTCGGGCTTGCGTTCGGTGGAAGTGCCGAGTTCCCCGTATCCGGAAATTTACGCTGGACCGATAGAAACTTTTTAGGAAGGGGCCAGACCTTCAGTATAGATTTAACGGCCTCTCCCATTGTCCAGACCCTTTCTTTTAATTTCCTGGAGCGATGGCTTTTAGGCCGACGCTGGTCTGGAGGTGTCGATTTTACTATTCAACATAGTAAAAACTCAGGAATCCCCCAGGATGTACTTTTTCCCATTTTTAGTGGCAGCAATCCAGGAGTAGATGCTTTTCCCGATCCCTTCACCGGAGACTATGTGTATCGTTCCAACGGAAAACCTTTTGGCAAAAAACCAACCCCTGACGAGATAAAACAATTCGATTTAGTAACTGACTACGAATACGCCGGGGGTACCACAGCTATCGTTCCGAGTCAATATAAAATGACCTACGATATATACAATTTTTCAATAGGGCTAAATACCGGATATAGGTTTCGCACCCCGTTAGGGACCTTGGGGACAGGCACAGGCTTCCGTACCACCCTGACGTATCTAGATTATGACCCGGACTTGTTCCGTCCTTATCTATCTGCGGATAGGCAGAATAGGGGAGAGTGGGTGTTCTCCAATGCGCTATCCCTATCTCTGTATTTGGACAAAAGGGATTTTTATTTTAATCCTACTTCCGGGTACTATCTGAACCAAACTGCGAAGTTTGTGGGAGGTCCGTTACGAGGGGAAAAACACTACATTCGTACAGATAGCAAGGTAGAAAACTTTATTACCTTGCTTAATGTCAATATAACTGATACATGGAGATACCTGTTAGTACTAGGAGCTCATTCCCAACTCTCTTTTATTTGGCCCCAGTTCTGGGTACCCTCCGGCTATAATAGTCTCACCGCTGGTACGGTGGATCTTCTCTGGATAGATGGAATGTACATTGCCCGAGGATGGCCAAGAGAACTGGACAAACGGACCATATGGGACAACTGGATAGAACTACGAATGCCCCTGTCTGAACGAATTCTTTGGTTTGATATTTTCTTTGACATGGTAGGAAGGTGGAATACGCCTGAAGATTTTTCCAACCTACGAATTCAGGATTTTCTTTTTGGCTACGGAGCAGGTATCCGATTTTCCATTCCCCAGTTCCCTATACGATTGTACATGGCCAAACGCTTTCGTATAAATGAGGCGGGAGATGTAGAAATGCAAACCGGACCCCTCTTCCGCGATAGTTTAGGGTTAGATTTTGTATTCTCCATCGGATACGAACTTTTCAACCAGTAGGAGGTTTTTTAGGATGAAACGCATAATTTTAGCCCTAAGTTTTCTTATATTCCCCATTTTTATACAGGCTCAACAGTTAACTACCGTAGGAATTGTGGATATAGGCAAAGTTACCCTTGCTTTCTATAGGGAATCTCAGGCAGTTCGGGAATTAGAGGAAATGACCCGCCGACTTCAGAGTGAACTGGATGCTATAACTGCGGAAATCAATCAGTTGCAGGAAAGAAAACTGAATGCGGATCGGGCTGGAGACCGGGTGCTTTCCCTCCAGCTGGAAGAACAAATTACCAGTAAAACTAACTTTTTACGAGAGTATTATCGCATTAAAAACGCTCAGCTTCAGGAACGAAGAAATAGACTCTCGGAATCCACCTCTTTTTTAGAGGAATTACAAGCGGCTATTTCTTTTGTGGCAGAAGACCAAGGGTACAGTGTAATACTTAAGAGCAGTGATCCCAATTTAGTATGGTGGAGTAAACAAGTAGATATTACAGAATTAGTAATTAAAAGGTTGCAAGAACGGAGGCGATAGGGATGTCCAAAGAGACTCCCATGATGGAACAGTATAATCGTATTAAACGAAAATACAGTGATGCCATACTGTTTTTCCGTCTAGGAGATTTCTATGAGATGTTCCAAAAAGATGCAAAAGATGTTAGCGCCCTTTTAGGACTTACCCTTACTCAGCGCAATGGGGTTCCTATGTGTGGAATCCCCTACCATGCTTCCCAGGGGTATATAGCAAAGTTGTTAAAAGCAGGGAAAAAAATTGCCATCTGCGAACAACTCCATATTCCTCCTGCGGGCAAAGGTTTGGCAGACCGTGATGTAGTTGAGGTTATTACTCCCGGAACTATTACCGATGAAGAGTTCCTAGACCAGGGGGTGAATAACTATTTAGTTGCCCTTTCGGAAGTCAGGCGGGGAATTGCGCTTGCCTATGTAGATCTTTCCACAGGCGAGTTCTGCTCCACGTACCTTTCCCCGGAAAAAAGGATCGACGGCTTAAAAAGTGAACTTTCTCGCTTAGATCCCCGAGAAATC
>JBDNDI010000303.1:0-3479 GCA_046719195.1 Spirochaetales bacterium
AAGCAGAATCAGTACAACTTAGCCTATTATGCCTACTATCATTATGTAAAACTCTTCCCCAAAGGTGAGTTCATGCAAAAGGCTATGGAAAGAATGGCTAAGATCCAACCTTATGCAAAACCGGCGTTTTTGGATGGAAGCGATTCCACTTTTACCCGGACGTACCCTAAAAATACCATGATCTTTGCTGAGAGCATGCCGGGAAAGGAGTTGTATATTATCCAGAAGGGAAGCGTAAAAATTTCTAAGCTAGTAGGGGGTACGGAAGTTTTACTGGCGGTTTTAAAACCAGGAGATATATTTGGGGAAATGTCCTTAATAGAAAACAAACCTCGATCTGCCTCTGCCATAGCCTACGAAGATACAGTGCTACTTGCTGTTAACAAGGACAATTTTGCCCGGATGGTAACTACCCAACCCCAGATTGTAGCCCGGCTTACCCAGCTATTGGCCGAACGTATCTGGTTTATTTACAAACAATTGGCTAACACCCTATTAAAAGATCCTGTAGCTAAGATGTATGATGCCTTGCTTATACAACTAGAAAAAAATCGGGTGCCTATTCGTAGCGGCGAATCCTACACTTTTGATATCGGCCCTAAGGAATTAATTAATATGGTGGGTCTTCCTATGGCCGAAGGGAATAATGCTTTACGGATGCTTTTACAGAATCCACGTATAAAAGCGGTGGATAACCGAATTTTTACTTCGGATGTTGAGGAAATTCTTAAACAGGCAAACTATTACCGTAAAATGCAAAGAATTGAACAGTCTCGTAAAGAACAACGTCGGTATTAATCAGTTCTACCACCCCTAATAAACCCTAGCAATTTCCAAAGCTTGTTAAGGGATAAGTTCTTCCGGACGACGCTCGGGAATAGGGTTGTAGGGTTTACCGGATATATAAAATTCCTGGGAAAAGAACAGAGCACAGTAACAATGACCGTATTCGGCTATATCCGCAGCGCTATACACACAGGGGCAGATTACGTCCCGGTCCTTGTCCCGGCTACCGGCGGTTTCCCGGCAAGGACAGAGATAGTATCCGAAACGGCTACGATTTGTGGTTAAACCTTCCAAGAGAGTTTGCACAAACAGGGTATCTGGGTTTACTTTCCAGCCGTTGTGTTCAGCTACCCGTTCGACAAATAGCCTTGTTTGTTCAATTTCGGAGTTTGTCATGGTTAAGAACCTCCGGAAGGGGAAATGCCCAAAAGTTCATCCCATTTTTCTTTTACAAAACCTGTTACTACTTGGGTGCCATCTACTACAAGATAAGGATACAGCAAACTCCGTTGAAAGGTGTCTCGTAAAGTAGTGCGTAGCTCTTGACGTAATTCTTGGGGTAGGGTGTCTACATAAACGTACCGGAAAGCAATATTTTTTTCTTTTAGGTAATTTATGGCTCTTTTACAGAATCCGCAGGTACTTAGGGCAAAGACCATAACCTCATGCTCTGAAGAATTATTTCCCTCTTGAATGAAGGGAATTTTATCGTATATAGACATGGCCACCTCTCAGAGAAAAGTATATAGTAAAATCCTTACCTAGAACAAGAGTTACAAGAAATTAATTCCGCACCAAGGGATGCGGAAACCCTAGTTGAGCTAAACGTTCTTTAACCTGGTCTAGCTCCTCCTGGGGAATATGCTCTAAAATTACCCGATGCAATCCCGTTACGGTTTTTTCTATGGAAGGAGAGAATCCTGCTTCCCGAAGTCTATTCTGAACCCGAACAGCATTAAGATAGTTAGAAAAGGAAGCAATCTGCAAGGTGCGGTGTAATATAGGAGCAGGTTTTTGAATTACCTCTAATCGTACTCGACCTACACCCGCGGTTGTAATTTCCAAAGCATCGGCTGCGGCCTTAGAAAGATCGATAATCCTGTCTTCTACAAAAGGCCCTCGATCATTTATGCGCACAATAACAGATTTTTCATTGGTAAGATTCGTTACTCGCACCAAGGTCCCGAAAGGTAAGGTGCGATGAGCCGCGGTAAGTAGGTTAGTGTCAAAAATTTCTCCGGAAGCCGTGCGTTGCCCCTGAAACTTACCTCCATACCAGGAGGCGAATCCCTCAGTAATAAGAGAATCCCCCCAGGAAAAGAAAAGGGGAAACATACAAAGAAAACCCCCAATAATCACTTTTCTAATTGAAGTCTTTGAACTTTCGCTTACTGTACCTTTTTGGGAACTCATCCTTCTTTGTATCGGCAGGCCAACCCGGTTCTTTAAAGAACCCGACCTAATATTGCTTTTAAATAACGACCCTCTAAAAAATCCGTCCGTATAGGATGATCAGGGCTTGCTCCACCGATATAGAAAATCTGAAAGCTAACCTTTGCTTCCCGGGACGCATTGGTCAGTATATTTAAAAATTGAGATTCACTGACTAATCCCGAACAGGAGCAGGAAAGGAGAAGCCCTCCTTTTTTTACCCGACCTAAAGCTAGTCGGTTTATGTCATTGTAGGTTTTCAAAGCCCGGCTAAGCTCGGCTCGAACCCCTGCGAGTTTTGCAGGATCTAAAATGATTAGATCTGCTTGCTTTCCTTCTTTTTCCATGGTACGAAGAAAGTCAAAACAATCCAGATGAAGAAACTCTACAGAAACACGGTTAAGCAGAGCATTTTTACGAGCTATTTCCAAGGCTTTTTCATCTAAATCTACCCCTAGTACAGATTTAGCTCCTCCTAAGGCTGCAGAAAGGGCAAAGCCACCTGTATAGCAGTACAGATCCCAGACTTCTTTTCCTCGGGATAGTTCGGCTATTTTAGCTCGATTTTCCCTCTGGTCTAGGAAATATCCGGTTTTATGGCCTGTTGAAAGATTCACTTCCATTTTCAGGCGATTTTCTTGGATTTTTACACTCGGAGGACAGGGATACTTTTGGGCTATTTGCTGGAAACTTGCCCCTTCTTGCTGTTCAGTCTTGTCATCGGGTCTCACACCCACTCTTGCTTCTGGGTACAATTCCTGCAAAAGGGAAACTATATCATCCATAAAGGTTAGGTATCCTGCGCTAAAGGGCTCAATCACAATTACACGGTTGTATTTGTCTATTACAAGGCCAGAAAGTCCGTCTGCTTCTCCATGGATAAGCCGGTAACTATCGGAGCACTTAGGTATTTCAAGAATTTCTTCCCGGAGAATTTTAGCCTGCATGAGTCGGTTGTAGAAAAATTGAGGGTCTAAAAGCTCGCCGGGTTGTGAGGTCAGAAGGCGAACTGCAACTGTACGAGAAGGATGGTAAAAGCCTCGACCAAGGCTCTTGCCTGAGCGAGATACTACCTCGACTACTGTCCCGGGGGCAAGCTTTTTTTTAGGAGGATGAATCATCTTGCGAAAAATCCAGGGGTGGGTACCCAAGTGTTCAGTTTTAAGATAAATTTTCATTTCTTTTAGAGAGTACTATATAGGGGACACTTGATCTAGAGCAAGCTAGAAGTAAACAGACAAAAAACTCGGCCTTCGGCGACT
>JBDNDI010000304.1:0-3471 GCA_046719195.1 Spirochaetales bacterium
GAGAACCCCCGAAGCTAAAGGAGACCAGATAGTGGTACCGAGGCCGATCTCTGTATAGAGGCGAGCATACTCTTTTTCAAAACGTTCTCTCACCAACAGGTTGTACTGAGGCTGTTCCATAGCTGGTGGAATTAACCCATACTGCCGAGAAATGCCATACGCTTCCATGATTTCCTGCGCCGACCACTCGGAAGTACCCCAATACAGCACCTTTCCCTGCCGAACTAAGGTGTCCATTGCAAACACCGTCTCTTCGATGGGAGTATTGGGATCCGGTCGGTGACAGAAGAAAAAGTCCAGGTATTCAACCTGAAGGCGTTTGAGAGCATCATGACAGGCTTCCCATATATGTTTGCGAGATAAGCCAGTTTGGTTGGGTTTACGGGCCGGGTTGCTACCAAAGAACACTTTGCTGGATACCAGGTAAGAATCACGGCTCCAGCCTGCCCGTTTTAATACTTTTCCCATTAAGATTTCCGATTGGCCATACGCATAGGCTTCAGCATTGTCAAAAAAATTTACCCCTGCATCGTAGGCGGTCTTCATACACTCGTAGGCTTTTTCTTCGTCCAATTGGGTACCAAAGGTTACCCAGGAACCAAAAGAGAGAGCACTGACGTGTACACCCCATTTGCCTAATTTCCGGTATTCCATCTCCCACTCCTTATATTATTGATATATACTTCATAATATATTAACAATGGAGGAAAAGGTGCATCCTCTTTTTAAAAAAATCTCAGAACTTTTTTGGGAAGAGCCCGTTACTCTTGTGCTACCTTCAGAGGTAGCTGCCCGATATATGCGCCTGTACCTTTTAGAGAGTACTTCTTCTCGATCTGCCTTACGGGAAGACCGGGTTATTTCTTGGGATACATTTAAAGAACTTGCAATAGGAAGTAGCTTAGATCGAAAATCTGCCAACCGGGTATTTCGAACCTTGTTTGTAAAACAGCTTTTAAAGGAGCACATCCATAGGCCCTTTTTACAGTACTTTCTGCGAACATCGGTTCCGGCTTTAGCAGGAGAAGCCTATGCCTATGCATCTTTCGAGCCCCTGTTTCTTCAGGTTTTGCCCTATCTCCCTAAATTAGTACAGACCTTACATAAACATAATGTCTACTTTCTGGAGCAAGAGCTCAAGAGCTTATTGCAGGATTTAGAAGAAATCCAAAACCGCTATGTATCCTTTTTAGAGCAATACTCCCTTTTTGAACCTACCTATGAACACCTTGCTTTATCTGATTCTTTTATAAGAAGGATCCGTCCGGTCCTTCTATTTCCAGAGTTACTGTTAGATGTAGAGGAATACCGTAACGTGGTATCCCCGATACAGCAAATTCGTCTCCCAGCACCCGATTTTTCTATCTGGCCTACTCTATGGGAATATCCTAACTCTTTTCAGGAACTTCGAGCCTTAATGCTGCAGCTAAGCAAACTACTCGATAAAGGAGTAGGGGAGCACGAGATAGCCGTATCCTTTCCAGGGCTTACGGAGTATGAAGAGCAGCTTATGGAACAGGCTAAAGTTTTCGGTGTTCCTTTATCTATTCAGCAGGGAAAGAGCGTAACCGATTACCCCGGGGCTCGATGGATCCGGCAGTTAGCACAAATCAAAGAAGAGAACTTTTCCTTAGGTTCGCTAAAATCTTTCTTACTAGATCAGTCCCTTTTTTTTAGAGATCCTGCCTTGATAAGAAGGCTTCTTCTTCGCGGAGCTTCCTTTAACTGTCTGCATAAAAAAAATTGGGATACCGCCCTACAGGGAGAGGAGGAATTGCAATCTTTCTGGAAACGCTTTGTTGGGGCCCTAACCAAGGTATATGAAGCTCCTCACTTTGAAGAATTACGGGTAGCTCTGGTTGCCTTTTTCGAACAATTTTTAACCCCAGAGATTCCACCGGAAAGTAAACCTGCTTTTCAGTTCGCCCTATCTTTTTTGCAGGATTTGGCTTATCAACTAGCAGGCGTAGATCTATCTTCTTTAAATCCTTTCTCTTTATTTTATGATCTTGCTAAAAACCAGCTTTATGTTCCAATTAAAATCGGATTAGGCGTCTCGGTGTATCCCTATAGGGTAGCAGGAGGAAGCCCTGTAGGGCACCATTTCCTCGTAAACTGTTCCCGTTCCGCTTTACAAGTCCACCCCAATCTGTTTCCTTTCCTGCGAGAGGACCAAAAAGAGTCTTTAGGGATACAGGATACAGATCTTAGCGAATTGTTCTTTTTTTCGTATGGAATAGGAGCGAAGAACTTGTATCTTTCCTATTCCCGGGAGAATCGGGAAGGAGCCCAATTGCCCGTTCTTTGGTTAGAGGGGTGGAATAGGGAACAATCGGATCCTCCTATAGACATCCAGCGAGCCCAGGACCCTTTGTGGATAGAGCGTAAAATTTGGGAGGGTAACACCGGAGATAGACCTGACCTGGAAATATCGGTTCGTCAGAATTCCTTTCCTCAGGGGTACCAGAAAGAAGGGGCTTTGCGGTTTCTTGTGCACGGTTGGCAGCGTCCTTTTCAGATCAACCGGGCCTGCATTGCTTCCTCTACTCTAAGGGAACTTCTTATACAGAAATTGTACCGGGAAGAGGAAAAAAGATTCGTGTTATCCCCCACGGACTTAGAAGGATACGTTTCCTGTCCTCTTCAATTCCTCTTTCGGAGATTGCTAAATATAGAAGATACCTTGTACGATCTCTGGTTTTTCGATGCTGCCTGGGAGGGAAGGTTGTTCCATGAAGGAGCTAAACAGCTTATGGGGCTATACCATAACAAAGTTACCCAGCTAGAAGAACACCAATTCAAAATCCCAGCTTTGGAGTTGCTGGAATCCCTCGGATATAACTTAGAAGGTTTACTAGAAAAATATATTCGCTATACCAACCAGAGACCCTTAGCTCCTGTTTTAAAAGGAATTGAAAAAGGACTTGCAACACAACTTGTCACCCTATTACAGAAAGACCTAGAGACCTTTGCGGATTGGCAGATCGTGGATTTGGAAAAAACTTACAGTATCCCTATGGAGGGAAAGCCCTTTGCCTTTAGAGGAAGAATGGACCGGATATCTAAATCGCCGGATGGGAAAACCTATAGTATAATTGACTATAAAACGGGTGAAACCCCTCGGGTAAGTAAAATAAGGTCCTCTTTGGCGGATCCCTGGGGGCAACCTCCTTACTTTCAGTTGCTTACCTACCTTTTCATTGCGAGTAAGGTATACCCAGATGTTACATTAGAGGCATATTACTACAGCACAAAAGAGGGAAAGTTTTCCTGTATTGCTCAGTACGATCCCGCTATCGCTCCCCAGGCTGCTGGACAAGGAAACGAAGGCAAGCAAGAGATAAACGAACAAGAGGTAATTGAAGAAGAGGGGAAGGCAAAAGGACGGCGGCAGGCTGAGCATTTAACCGCACAAGAAATACGGGAGGCTTTTCATAAATTAGAAGATATTGCCACTATTATATTTACCTA
>JBDNDI010000305.1:0-3455 GCA_046719195.1 Spirochaetales bacterium
GCAAGTTGTAGAGTTCTCAGAACGAGCAAGGAGAGAAGGATTACTCGCCCTGGAAGATAACTTGCAGGAGTTGGATGATGAGTTTATGCGAAAAGGTATACAGCTGGTGGTTGATGGGACAGATCCTGAAATAATTAAAAGCATACTTTACAATGAGTTGAACCAGATTCAAGAACGGCATGCTACGGCAATTAAAGTATTTGAAGATTGGGGAAAATTAGCCCCTGCTTTTGGGATGATCGGTACTCTTATAGGATTAGTCGCCATGTTAGCCAAACTGGAAGATAAATCAAGCATTGGATCCGGTATGGCAGTAGCCTTAATAACCACTTTATATGGTGCCATATTAGCAAACCTAATTCTTATACCTATTGGGACTAAACTTGTTGATCGCGATAAGACAGAGACACTAACAAAGGAAATAATAATAGAAGGAATTCTATCCATACAATCAGGAGATAACCCTAGAATTCTATTAGAAAAATTGATTGCTTTTCTTCCCCCTGCGCAACGGGAGTCTTTAAAACAAGAATCGGGTAAGGAGTAACAAAACAAATGGCAGGACCGAAGAAGAGACAAAAATGTCCCGAAGGAACTCCCGACTGGATGGTTACCTACGGGGATATGACCACTCTTCTTCTCACGTTTTTTATCATGATGTTTAACATTTCCGAGGTAGATGTTACCCAACTCCGGATAGTCTTAGCGGCTTTTCAAGGCATTGGGTTATTTAGGGGGGGAAATACTTTACAAGCCGGGAAGCTTGCGGAATTGGGTAATACGGTGGAATCACTACCTTCAGTTGATCGGGGAAGGGCTTTAGATAGAGCTCGCCGGAGAGCTATTTCCGAGTTCCAACCTGAATTAAAAACTAAGAAAGTTCGTATAAAAGAGGATGAAAGAGGGTTGGTAATCTCATTAGCTGCAGATGCATACTTCGATCCGGGCAGTGCCGAGCCTAAAATGGAAGAGGCTCGATCTACTTTAATGCGTCTATCTGATCTTTTAAAATCCGAAGATGTGCGGGGTAAAAAAGTACGGATTGAAGGGCACACGGATGGTACTCCTACCGGTCCTCCCTGGAAATCAAACTGGGAACTCTCAGCCGCTCGTTCCATTAATATACTTCACCGATTGGTGGAATATGGAGTGGAGGAAAGGCAGTTCCAGGTAGCAGGCTTTGCCGATACGGTTCCCTTGGCAAAAGAAGATACCCCTGAGGGTAGAGCCTACAACCGAAGGATAGATATTATTATACTATCGGAAGGACATCTGTGATCCCCAAAGAAAGGAGACGGTATGTCGGATGACATGTTTGAAAATGAAGGGGAAGGTGGTGCAGGTGAGCCTGTACAAGCCGCGAAAAAGGTCGGATTTCTTCCCGCTATTGTTATTCAAATTCTAAAATGGGTTGCCTTAGCTTTAGGAGCTATTATATTTATTGTCACAGTAGTAATTATCACTATTCAAATTATGGGAGTGGGTAAACAATCGGTGACTCAACTTCCCACATCAAAAGAATACGAGGGCAAAGAACCTATTTATGACTGGTATACGAACATTGGGGAAATTCGGGCTAGAACTGCGGATGATGCTCCCCATACTATAATTGTGGATGTCAGAGTAGGATACAGGCAGGGAGACAAAGCCATGCAAGCTGAACTCATTGCACGAACTCCCCAATTACGGGATATTATCCGACGCTTTTTTACCTCCAAACGAGCAGAGGAATTAAAGCCTGTCAACGAGGAGAAACTTAAGATAGAACTAAGGGATCAACTAAACGCCATTATGACCTCAAACAAAATTCAGCGGGTAATTTTTGATACTTTTACCGTGATTGAATTTTGAGAAAAAATATGTAACTATATATAGTAAGGGTAAAAGGGAGGGGTAAGCGAGCATGACTGAGGTCCTGTCGCAGGATGAAATAGACCAGTTACTTACCGCTATTTCTGCAGGGGATGTAGAAACCGAAGAAGTCCCTAAACCAACAGAACAGCGGAAAATAAAAATATACGATTTTAAACGTCCCGATAAATTTTCTAAAGAACAGATTCGAACTGTCTCTATCATGCATGAAACGTTTGCCCGGCTTACCACCACGTCTTTAAGCGCCCAATTACGAAGCCTTGTACAGGTACATGTTGCTTCCGTAGATCAGTTAACGTATGAAGAGTTTATCCGATCCATCCCCAATCCCACAACTTTAGCAGTAATAAATATGGATCCGCTAAAAGGATCTGCTGTATTAGAAATAGATCCTGCTATTACCTTTTCTATCATTGATCGCCTTTTCGGCGGCAAGGGAGAAAGTGCCAAGGTAACCCGAGACTTAACAGATATAGAACAATCGGTCATGGAGGGTATTATTGTACGAGTATTAGGAAACATGAGGGAAGCCTGGAGCCAGGTTATAGATTTACGGCCTCGGTTGGGTCAGATTGAAACAAATCCGCAATTTGCCCAAATTGTGCCCCCTACCGAGATGGTAGTGCTGGTTACCCTCGAGACAAAGGTAGGGGATGTAGAAGGTATGATGAACTTCTGTATCCCCTATTTAACAATCGAACCTATTATTTCCAAATTATCCGCTCAATACTGGTATTCCTCAGTTCGAAGAGGGGCAACTACAGAAAATCTCAACATTTTAAGGGAACGCTTATCTACCGTTGAAGTTACTGTGGTAGCTGAGATCGGGAGTATGCCCCTTACCGTACGGGAAGTACTTTCGTTAGCGGTAGGAGATGTGGTCCGATTACCAAATGTTCGGGCTACAGATCCCATGGTTTTAAAAGTAGGAAATCAACCTAAGTTCCTCTGTAAGCCCGGAGTTGTAGGAAAGAAATTAGCCGTTCAGATCATTAAACGATTGGAAGAAGCCGAAGAAGAAGAGTTCGAAGAACTAACGGCGGAGGGAGAAGAGTAATATGAGTGATGGATCCTTAACTCAAGACGAAATTGATGCCCTTTTACAGGGTTCTGCCTCTTTTGATTTGGGGGGGGCACAAGGGGTGCCTTCTCAGGAAGTATCTCTGAGTCCTGCCCAGCTTAATCAGTTTCAAAAATTAATTGAACGCACGGTTCCCTCTCAGGCCTCGAATCTTTCCATGCTGGTTACAAAGACTGCCAATTATGGCCCTATAAAGGTAGACCTTATATCCCGGGATAGGTTTGTTTCTGCTTTAGCAGATGAGGTGGTTCAAATTTCTATGCCTTTTACAGAAGGATTATCGGGCGAGCATTTATATATTCTTAGCGAATCTTTAGCTACCTCCATTGCGGCTCTTATGATGGGTCAGGAAGGGGTAGATTTAAACGAAGCAGCATTATCTGCCTTGCAAGAGGCTATTGGTCAGATCTCTGGTCCTGTATTAACTGCTTTGGGAGATTCCTTGGGCACCACTGTCCTAACTGAACCAGCGTCAGCGGCAAAAATCCCTAAGGACACCCTA
>JBDNDI010000306.1:0-3438 GCA_046719195.1 Spirochaetales bacterium
ATCCCGCAAGACCTCCAGACAGGAAGCTGCCATACATGCCCGAACGGAAGTTCAGATTTGCTTCTTCACTGGGAGCAGGTGGATCGTCATCCGGGAACCCCGGGTAGTAGGGTTCTCCGTTTAAAGCTGGACGCGTAGGTTTGGAGTGAAATATTTCTGTAAGATACCAGTAATAATCATGTTCCCGCCAATTTCCAATCTGGTGGAAGGTTAGCCACCGTGCTTCTTCCCCAAAGTTTGTTAAGGAAGAAGGAGAAGAGTTTGAACTTAGAAGTGTACCAAAGGGGGGAGGTCCATATGTGTCGATTACTAAGTTGGCGGGTTCATTGTAGTCCCGTGAAGGAATGGAAAAAGCTGGGTAATCGAAGTGAATAGGGCTCAGTAAGCAGTTGAGTGCCTGGTACCGTGTAAATATGTATTGAATGTATCGGGCGTAGGATCTAGGCCAATCGTAGAATTTTTTCCAAACCGAGCTAATATCTCTCCGGGCGACCTCGATAAAAGGAACAAACCCTTGATCTACCAGGTACTGTATTTTTCTATCCATATAGTGGAAGTACTGTGGATTTATACGATCTAAATCAGGTACAACATCTTCAAATCCTGGTACTTTACCTGGAAACATAAAGGGTCGCCCCCCCTCGTTGTGCATATCCTTTGCACTACCTGTACCCGGCTGAACCCATGCCTGGCGTACAGGAGTACATTCAGGGTCATTCATCCGGATAGCATTTGGTTTCCCGTCATTTGCCCAATGGGGGAAGGCTGCTAAAATCGCAATGCAGTTAAAGCCCTGGGATTTACGAATCCGTACCATATCTTTGAATCCCATTTCGGGACCCACAGGGTACTCTCTATCATCATCTCGCCAGCGGTAGCGATAGGTTGGAGTAGCCCACCAGGTATCCCCAAGAAGGAAAAAGGGACTACCATCCGCATATACAAACGTGCGTCCATTTTCCGAAGGGCGCAGGAACCCTCTACGATTCGGGTTTTCCGCAAGCTCTTCATCGGACCATGCTATCGCGGTGAATGTCCCTGATTGGCCAGATAAGCCTGAGTCTTCTGGCTTGCTCCCACTTCTCCACTTCCATTCTCCTGGAGAAGTTGCCACCAAGCGTACGCAGAACGTATTTCCCCCATTCCAGAAGCCGTAGACTCGACGCTTAAAGTTTGGACCTTCTAAATCAACATATACATCCACATCTGTGTAAGGATTCGCGTATGTTCCTTTTGCTTGAAACTGTAGTTCTACCTGTTCCCAAACATGCTTGTTTTTCATGTATAATCTGCTCCTTCATAATTTGGCGTCTAGTATACTTCACGCCGTAAGGTTTTCCTCATTAACAGTGTAATGGCAAAGGTTAAAATAAAAAGAATAACCGCAATACCGTTCCCAACACCAAAGTTCATTTCTCCAAACGCAGTACGATACAGGTGTATAGTAAGGACCTCGGTGGCTCCGTTTGGTCCCCCCTGTGTCATGACAAATAAAAGATTAAACACTTTTAGCGAACCTATAACTAATAGTACGATAACCATGGTTAATATTTCCCAACTGAGTGGAAGGATTATATGGATAAACATCTTACGCCCCGTTGCCCCATCTATTGTAGCAGCCTCTAGAACCTCCAAGGACATTCCTTGAAAACCGGCATAAAAAAGCATTATTTTGGTACCTAGCCATTTCCACCAGTCGGCAAGGATAGCGGTAATTAAGGCGGTATCAGCAAAGGCGAGGGGATTTCGATATTCCACACCGAAGCTTGCAAATAAGGGCTTGAAGATGCCGAAGTGTGCACTCAGAAAATAGTCAAATACAATACCCACAGCTACAGTAAGAAGAACAACGGGCATGAAATAAATAAAGCGAAATACCTTAAAACCTCTGACACCAAGGTATAACAAGTAGGCTATCACATAGGCTGTGGATATTTGCAAAGGCACATTGATGAGCATATACAACACGGTAATTTTAACAGAAGACCTAAAGACAGCATTGCCAAGCATAAAGCGATAATTGTCCAGGCCTGTAAAACTCTTTGCCCCAAGTCCTGTCCAGTGGAAGAAGCTAAGGTAAAAAGCTCGAACTGCTGGAATCCACATAAAAAACAAATAGAGAACTAAAGCAGGCGTGATAAAGGCTAATATAGTGTAAACGTTTCGTTTTAATCCTCGTTCCAGCATAAGTTATCCTTTCACCGCTCCCATCGTTAAGCCTTTGATAACCTTTTCCTGAAGGGCAGCGTACAATATTAAAACGGGAAGCATTGCCAAAAAGGAACCTGCGATGAGCAGGGTAGGCTGAATCTCATGCTCTGCAAAAAATGCCCGCATTCCGACAGATATGGTATGGACCTCTTTCCGGTTAAGAAGTACAAGGGGTAGGAAAAGATCGTTCCATGTTTCCAAACCCGTTAGGATCATTACGGAAATTAGGCCTTCTCGACTCATTGGCAAAATAAGCCGTGTATAAATCATCCATGAGCTGCAGCCATCCATTAAGGCACTTTCATCAATTTCTATCGGTATTTGACTCATGAAGCTGGTTAAAATAAGAACACAAAGAGGAATCAGAAACCCAGAGTACACAAGACCCAGGTAGAAAAGATTGTTTAGCACATTAAGGCGAATGGCTGTATCATAGATGGGAATAATAACCGCATGCATCGGTACCATAAGACCTGCAATGAAGAGAAGGTAGGTGGCATTCTGCATTCGAAATCGGAATCGGGACAAGGCAAAGGATACGGCACTAGCTGTACCTATGCCAAATATAAAGACAATTAGTACCACAATAATCGTATTTAAAAAACCTCGGCCAATCTGGGCCATCTCCCACGCCTTGGCGAAGTTCTCAAATCTCCAGATTGAAGGCAACCCAAACTTGTTTACCATAAGTTCGGGTGGGCTCTTAAAGGCAGTGTTAAACATCCAGAATACCGGCAATACTACGATTACGGCGTATATCAATAAAATTACATAAATAGGAATCTGGGCGATTTTTGATTTTACTACCATTCGAATCCTCACATTAGAAAGCAAAGGAATTTCCCATCAGCAGTCGCACGGGACTACTGATGGGTTAGATACAGTTCTATTTCTTATAATACTCCCGGGCTCTCAAATTTACTTCCTTTGCTGCCTCTTCTGGACTCATAGCACCTTCGATAATAGCTGGAATAGCAATTCGCTTTATTGCGTTATCAATAGCGGGCGGGGGAGCTACATCGGTTGGATAGGCGACTTTATTGATTTTTGCATAGGTGGTGAGGATGGTGGAAAGGAGAGGATGTACTTTTCCGAGCACTTCGGGACTGGGTTTAGTCGATGTCGGCTGCTGAACCTCTGCCAATAATCGGTTGGCAACAGCAGGACTCTCCAATCGCTTTACTAGTTCTACTGCCAATTCCTGTTTTAAACCACTAATTTTATTGC
>JBDNDI010000307.1:0-3437 GCA_046719195.1 Spirochaetales bacterium
ACACAAAGGCGCCGGAAGTGGTTTTGATGTTTAAGCTTTCCCGCAATTCCCGCGAGGGATTACCGGAGTTTACCCCTAACCAACCATACTCTACCGATCCTTTGGCAATTATGTCGTTAATGACCTTTTTTGCATTGTTAATCGGGATGGCAAACCCCAAGCCAATGTTGCCACCACTTTGAGAGGCGATCCAGGTATTTATCCCGATAACTTGGCCGTATATATTTACTAACGCACCTCCTGAGTTGCCGGGATTAATAGCCGCATCCGTTTGAATGAAATCGGTAAAATTCCCTATATCCATACCGGGCTGAGCCTTCCGGCCAACAGCAGACACAATACCAAAGGTAACGGTAGACTCAAATCCCAGGGGATTCCCTACCGCTATAGCAAAGTCTCCTACCTGTACTGTATCCGAGTCCCCAAGTTCTGCTATGGGCACAGTCTCCTTTGTTTCAAAAGACAACAAGGCTAAATCCCTTCGGGGATCCGTACCCACAAGTTTTCCATCGAACTCTCGGCCATCGTGCAAGGATATTTTAATTTCACTGGCATTTCCCGCTACATGATTGTTGGTTAGCACATACACCGTGTTACCGTTTCTCTGGACAATTACCCCTGACCCTAATCCCTGTCTCCGAAACTCCCGTTCTTGAGGTTGGTTTCGGGGTGTTCGCTGGTTCCTATCCTGAGGACCGAAAAAGAACTCAAAGGGATTCCCGAAAAGGTCAAACACAGGCCTAGGTTGGCGGACTACCTCTACTACCTGAATCTCTACCACAACCGGTAAAGTTCGTTGGGCAACCCGCCGTAAAGCTGACTGGTAAGTTTCTAAAGTATTTAATTCTGCTTTTGAAAGAGGCGGCACATCCTGGATATTCCGGGAAGGTTCCTGGGCTTGCCTTTGGGGTTGAGCTCCTAAAGACTGGCCGGAAGAAGGGCCACAGGAAAACAAACTGAGGGCTAACAATAGGAGTAAGGGGATGAACTGGTTAAATACATTCTTTCTTATCATACGTTTCCCTCCATTCTGCAACGATTTGTATTTCCATCGCTAACATACAGAGGGAATCTTACAGAAAACTTGCACCAGTATTACAATTTTGTAAGGGAAGTCGAATTTCGAATAGTGCTCCCCCGGAATTAGGATCAGAGCTAGCGCGGATCGTTCCACCGTGGGCTTCCACCATGGCTTTGACTAAGCTGAGCCCCAATCCTAAACCAGGTGTGTGGCGCACAGATTTCCCCCGATACAGGCGTTCCCAAATGTGGGGAAGGTCTTCGGGGGAAATACCAGGACCTTGATCTCGTATTCTCAGTACGATCTCTGTACATTCCCCATGCTCTTGAGGAAAAACCTCCACCTCTCCTTCCACCAAAACCCGGGTGTTAGAAGGAGAGTATTTTACGGCATTATCTAGCAGGTTCCCAATTACTATCCGCAATCGATTAGGATCCCCTTCTATCCAGAGGGGTGAGGGTGGAAGGCGGAGGGCAATCTCAATGTTCTTTTCCTCCGCAGGAAGCGAATAGAACTCTGCCATTTCCCGTATTAAGCTAACCATATCTACCTGTTCTTTGCGGAGAACGAGCG
This sequence comes from Spirochaetales bacterium, assembly GCA_046719195.1. Lineage (GTDB taxonomy): Bacteria > Spirochaetota > Spirochaetia > DTKZ01 > DTKZ01 > DTKZ01. The sequence continues at coordinate 1,595 of JBDNDI010000307.1, forward strand.
CTCCAGATTCTATAGCTGCTATATCAAATATAGCATTCATCATCCGCAATATCTTCTCAGATTCATCTATGCCTTCTTCTAAAGCGCTGCGCCAGCGCTCCGGGTCTTCCGATTGCAATGCAAGCTCGGTTATGCCCCGAAGCCGGGTTAGGGGAGTTCGAAGATCATGGGCAACGGTATCAATAGTCTCCCGTAAGCTTGCCACCAGTTGGGAAATTCGGTCTAACATGGTGTTAAACAGGCTTACCAAGGCATGCAGTTCGTCCCTTCCCGGTGGTAAGGGAACTCTCTCTTTTAAGTCTCCGGTTCGAATTATGGACTGCACCCGTTCGGTTAGTCTTTTCAGGGGAATTAAGGTGCGGGCAGTGAGGAACGAACCTATTAGAAAACTTATTAAAGATAAGGGCAGCAGCAGGAGAGTAAAGCTGCGCAACAGGAGGCCTAAAGTCCGCTCTCGGTCTTCGGTTGATATACCAATTTGAAGAAAGAGATTCTCTCCGAGGGGAATCCCTCCCATAAGAAGAGCATAGGAATGCTTGGGGGAGCGAAGGATAAGAAACTTTTCTGCTTCCTGGGGTAACACATACTCGGGGTCTTGAAAAAAATCTTTCCAAAGTTCAGGTCGTACAAAGAACAGGGTTTGATTGTTTGGGTCCGACAAACGAAGGAAAAAGGGGGTTCCTTCTAATAATAGATTTTCCGATTCAAGACCTCGATAAAATAGCTCTGTACTCTGAGTCTGAGCGAGTGCCCAATACCCCAAGAGCTTATGCTGGATAAATCCGATCTCTCCTCGTTTTAAAGAGAAGTTGATGAGAAAGAACACTACGGTAAAAAGGGTAAGGGTAGTACCTAAAAACAAGCCGGAAAACAATAAGGATATACGAAGATTCACTTTTCCTAAGGAAAAATCCCGAAGGCCGGAGAAGCGAAAGAGCCACCGAGTATTATTCTTTGCGGAGGACATACCCAATACCCCGAATCGTGTGAATGAGCTTTGGTTCAAAGTCTTTATCTATTTTGGATCGTAGACGGTGTACTAGTACATCTACCACATTGGTCTGAGGATCAAAATCATAGTTCCATACTTTTTCCATAATAAGGGTTTTTGTCAGCACCTGTCCTGGGTGACGGAGAAAGTACTCTAGCAGACTAAACTCCCTGGGTTGCAGTTCTATTTTCCTCCCTCCCCGTATTACCTCCCGGGTAAGGAGATTCATTTCCAAATCTTCATACCGGAGAAGCGTGGGTTGAAGAGTGGAAAGGTTAGCACGGCGGATCAAAGCCTGCAGCCGGGCTAACAATTCTGCAAAGCTAAAAGGTTTAACCAGGTAATCGTCTCCTCCTTTTTGTAGACCTAACACCCGGTCATCTACCGAACTCCGGGCGCTGAGAAAAAGAATGGGAGTTTTTATACCCTGTTTTCGCAGGGTCTCTACGAGGGTTAGACCGTCCATGCCGGGCAGCAGGATATCTATCACGGCGGCCTCGTACGAGCGGGTTTCCGCTAACGTAAGTCCCTCTTCAGCGCTTTGTACCGTATCTACGGTGTATCCTGCCTCTTTAAGCCCTTGGGTAAGGAAAGAGGCAATTTTTTTATCATCCTCCACAACCAACATCCTCATAATTCCACTGTAGGACATTCGAACATCTTGGGCAAGGCGGATTCTTTTCCATACACACCTGCTCTCCTGCTAACCCTGTACCTCACAGACTCGCCTAGTTTCCAAAGACAAATTTTCCTAGTATATTCCCGAACCATGACCTTTCTACTGAGAATTGCGGAGTTGCTTCTCCCCCTATTTGTAACTCTGGTTGCGGGGTATGGGTTAGGAAAAATCTT
>JBDNDI010000308.1:0-3432 GCA_046719195.1 Spirochaetales bacterium
TTGCCCTGTTTTTTGAAGAGTTTTCTAAGGTGCTTCCTCAGGAAACGGTGGAACAGGTTTGTCGTAAAGCTATTTATCGATTCGGTATTTTAAAAGCCAAGAAGGACCCGGAGCCCTTCCGACCCAAAGACTGGGTAATAAAACACAAGGAAAAAGGTTCAGCCGATGTATTTCAATCCGAGGTAAGCTATACGGAAGAGTGGGCAGAACAACGAATGACCTTATGTCCTTTGGTGGATGCGTGGAAAGAATTGGGGCTTGATCCTGCCCGTATTGAATTACTATGCGACATAGCCATGGAAGGAGATAGGGGAAGAGCTGAGGGGCACCCTGGTATAACCATGGATTTACACGAAACCATTGGAAAAGGCTGTGATTTTTGCCGCTTAGTGATACGATATACCTAAATAGTCCGCAGGGGGGAAAAACGAATGAATATCTACTTCTGCGGTATGATTGGATCGGGCAAAACTACCTTGGGAAAAAGGCTGGCCGAGGAATTGGGGTTACCGTACTATGATCTGGATTGGGAAATGGATGCTATACTAGGGTACTCCTTTCATCGGTTAGTTGAGGAGCAAGGGTGGGTGGCTTTTCGGGAATTAGAATACTCTATCTGTAAAGATTTTGCACGGCGAAAAAACTCCATCATTGGGTTAGGAGGGGGAACCGTACGATACGAATGGAATCGAGACGCTTTACGAGGTTCAGGGATTATTATTCTCTTAGAAGCCTCTATTCCGGAATTGGTACGGAGGGTATCGTTAGCAGATCGGCCTAGGGTTAATCCAGGGACCTCTACAGAAGAAGATATTCGGATTATTTGGGAAAAGTATAAAGACCGATACATTGGAGCTGCGGATATTATTTACAGGACCGATGAAAAAACTCTAGAAGAAGAGCTCCAGGACCTAAAAGAGATGGTGCGAACCGACCCTCGATTTGCAGGGTTAAAGATACCGATGGCTAAAGATAGGAGGCAGTATGAACAAAATTGAACGGGTAAATGCCGTATTACAAGGCAAAGAGCCGGACAGGGCACCGGTATGTCTATGGTACCATTTCGGAAGCCAGCATTTGAGCGGGGAAAAGTTCGCATCCCTCGTATTAGATTTTTTTAATTATTATGATTTTGATTTCTTAAAGCTGATGAATGACTACTTTTATCCCATGCCCGAAGGATACGAGGAGGTAACTACTGGACGCGATCTATTAAAGCTGCCTCGATTTGAACCCGAGCGATCGGAATGGAAGGAACAGTTAAAAGCTATTCGTATATTAGCCAAAGCTCTTAAAGGCCAGGCTTACATGATAGATACCGTATTTGATCCCTGGCAAAGCTTGCAGAGAAATGTTTGTGGGGAACATTTACCCCAGTTAGCCAAGCACTATCCGAAAGAATTAACCAAAGCCCTGAATATAGTGGCAGATAATCTTATAGATTATTGTAAGAAATCTATCCAGAGCGGGGCCAATGGAATTTTTATGTCGGTTTTAGCTAGCAAAGAACATGTGGATCGGAAAACTTACCTGACCTTTATTAAACCAGCGGCCCTAAAGGTGTTTGAAAGTATAAAGGACTTGGCCCCTATGAACGTAGCACACATTCATGGAGTACAAATCTATGCAAACGATGTGCTAGACTTCCCGGTACCCATTTTAAGCTGGGAAGACAGGTTACCTAAGAATCCTTCTTTAGAGGAAATAAAAAGACGATTCCCGGGAGTGGTAATGGGAGGAATTGACAACACAATTGTTACCCGTCATACACCCGCGTTTATTAAACGAAATGTACTGGAAGGAATAAAAATGGGTGGGAAAACGCGGTTTATTCTTGCCAATGGTTGCAGTATACCTTCCTGGCTAAGTTCCAAAGTGCTGAAAATGATTGTGGATACTGCAAAGAACCCGCCGCAGGATTAAACGGGCGGGTTTTATTAAACTTTAAGAAGAAGGTATCCGAGATTATTCTTCTTCCTCTTCCCCTGTGTGGACATGACCATGAGACAGTTCTTCGGGACTTGCTTCGCGAATTCCTTCAATATGAACATTGAAGGTTAAGGTTTTGCCTGCTAAGGGGTGGTTGCCATCTACCCGTACCGTATCTCCTGCTACGTCTAAGACTCGGAAAATATGGTAGGACCCATCTCGGGTTTGCCCGGCAAACTCCATTCCCACTTGAATGGAATCGCTATTTTCGAAGCGGTCTTTTGGTAGGGTTAACACTAATTGTTCATTGTAATAGCCATACCCATCTTCGGGAGATAGGGTAACAGAAATATCCTCCCCAACCTTTTTCCCTTCTAGCTCTCTTTCCAATCCGGGAATAAGCTGTCCTGTTCCATGGATATAGGAAAGAGGATCTCGTCCAATAGAACTGTCCAACTCCACACCTTCGTCGGAAAAAAGAGTGTAATGTATACTGACTACACAGTTTTTACTAATTTGCACGAATGTACCTTCCTTTCAATTTATACAAAGATTTAAAAGTTTACCCTATTCCGAAAAGGATTACAACCCTATCTCCTTTATATTTCCATCGCCCTTATATTTCCATTACCGCGCTGCCAAACTCCGGATACTAAAAGCTCGTGGGGTTTAAACCTAGCTTTGTATTCCATTTTGGGGGATCCTGGCACATAAAACCCTAAATGGTAGTACAACTTACCGGCTTGTTTTGCGAGCTCAATTTCTTTAAGGACGGAGTAAGTCCCTAGGCTTCTTCGGGCTTCTGCAGGATCAAAGGCAAAATACACACTTGAAAAAGAGCGGGGAAGTATATCGATCCAGCTTGCTCCTATTAGGTTTCCCCTGACAAGGTAGCGAAGCATCCGCGTTTCTATGGGAGAAGTACAGAGAAAGCGTATGAACCCATCTTCTTGCTCCGAAGTATGCTCTTTACCATGCTTAAAATTACAGTACCGGCGGTATAAGTCAGATACCTGAGGGTCGAATTGAATCGAAGTTTCTTCAATAGTTACGTCCCTGTTCTTACGAAGGCATTTTTTCATACTAGGCGAAGGTCTAAACTCCTGAACCGGGATACGTAGAGGAATGCAGGAACTGCATCTTTTGCAGGTATTCTTGTAAAATAGTGTACCGCTCCTTCGGAATTTCTCCGAAAGGAGGGTTTCATAGAGCTCTACGGGAAAGGTTCGGGCCACAAAGAAGTTTGTAATCCAAGTTCGGCCTTTCAGATAGGGACAAGGGGTAGGTTGGGAAGTGTATAATTGGAGAGTTGGTAGAAACTGAAGCTCTTTCATTCGGGTAAAATATAGGCAGCTAAAGGTGGAAAGCCGTTAAAGTTCACCGAAGAGTAACTCTGTGTATAAGCCCCAGTGGTAAATATATATACCCTATCCCCGACTGTAGCTGTCTGAGGGAGGGAATAACGATGCTGTTCATATAGAATGTCTATACTGTCACAGGTTG
>JBDNDI010000309.1:0-3431 GCA_046719195.1 Spirochaetales bacterium
GGAGATTCTAAACACCTTGTATTGCAAACGTTTGCATTTTGCAGACGGAATCTTAATCAAAAGAGGAGGCTGTATGAAAAAGACAGTCGCTATGTTAGTGCTACTTATCGTAGCCGCGTCCCTAGTATTTGCTGGTGGATCCAAAGAACCTGCTGGGGCAAAAAAAATTCGGCTTGGGGTCACCATCGAAGACTTTAACGACGTGTTCATGCGATACTTGCTCGACCAACTCCGGGACGAAGCTACCAAAGCGGGCGCAGAAGTTATTGCAATGGACGGCAAACGAGACCCGAATGAGCAAATTAAACAAGTAGAGAACTTCATTACCCAAAAGGTAGATGCTATCCTGATCCATGTTATTGACCAAACCATTGCTCCCCGGATTACAAAGCTCTGCAACGATGCAAAGATCCCTCTAGTGTACGTAAACCGCAAACCGGAAGACAGTGCCCTTCAAGGCGCCAAAGTCGTGGCTGTAGCTTCTCCGGAAGAGGTTGCAGGCCAGCTACAGGCAGAGTTTGTAGCAAAACGCCTGAATGGGCAAGGAAATGTGGCTATTCTATTAGGTTCTTTGGGCTCAGCCCCTCAAATCGGACGGACTAAGGGGACCAAAGATACCCTAGCCAAATATCCAGGCATTCGAATTATTCGGGAACAGACAGCCAATTTCCAGAGACCCGAAGCTGTTGCGGTGGTGGAAAACTGGTTAGCTAGTGGGGACAAAATCGATGCTATTATTGCCAATAACGATGAAATGGCTATCGGAGCAGTGCTCGTACTAGAAGAAAAGAAAATGAAGGGTAAGACAGTGGTTACCGGAGTAGATGCTACTTCCGATGCTCTGAAGTTCATTGAAGAAGGACGCCTGGATATGACAGTATTCCAGAACGGAGGAGCACAGGGTAGAGGAGGTGTACAAGCTGCCTTAAAACTTATCCGGGGAGAACAGGTTCCCAAATTTGTTGAAATTCCCTTTGAACCTGTAACGAAAGAGAATTACACTAAGTATAAGAAATAGGTAGCCTTGTACAGGTTTTACAGGGGGGCCTAGAAAAGGCCCCCTTTAGGATTTAACTACTTAGGGGGTTTCGGTGAGTTCCTACGTATTAGAGATGTCAGGCATTCATAAACACTTCCCCGGAGTGCATGCATTAAAGGGTGTAGACCTGCGGGTAAATCCAGGTACCGTTCATGGAGTAATGGGAGAAAATGGTGCGGGCAAATCCACCCTAATGAAAATAGCCATAGGCTTATATAAAGCTGATAAGGGAGTTATCCGGTTCAAGGGCGAAGAAGTTTCTTTCAATTCCATCCACGAAGCGTTGAGCCGGGGTATTTCAATGATCCATCAAGAATTAAGCCCCCTACCCTACATGACCGTGGCTCAAAACATTTTCTTGGGTAGGGAAATTCGCACAAAGTGGGGTTTTATTGACCATAAAGCTATTGACAGAGAAGCAGGAAAAATACTCGAAGATTTAAAAATAAACATTCCTCCCACCCAAATTATGGGTGAATTAAGTGTGGCTCAGATGCAATTGATAGAAATTGCTGAAGCCGTATCTAGAAAAGCTGAACTGGTTATTATGGACGAACCTACCTCTGCTCTTACAGAAAAAGAGGTAGAACATTTATTTGAAATTATCCGAAATCTAAAAGCGAAGGGTGTGGCTATTGTATACATCAGTCACAAAATGGACGAGATCTTTAAAATTACCGATGAGGTAAGTGTGTACCGGGATGGTGAGTTTATCGACTGCCGCAAAACTAGCGAGTTAGATCGGGAAACTCTAATAAAAATGATGGTAGGACGTTCCATTGATCAATTCTTCCAGAAAAGCCAGGCCCCCATCGGAGAGACGGTTTTGGAAGTGGAAGGTCTAAGCCGAAGAGGAAAATTTCGCGATGTAAGTTTTACCCTTCGTAGAGGAGAAATACTAGGCTTTGCGGGGCTAGTAGGGGCAGGTCGCACCGAGGTTATGGAAACCTTATTTGGTCTGTATCCTAAAGAGAAGGGAGTTATCCGTATCCATGGGAAAGAAGTAAACATTCAGAACCCCTTTGATGCCATTCGGAATGGTATGGCCTTTTTAACCGAAGACAGGAAACGAAGTGGTTTATACCTAAATCTATCGGTTCGGGACAATATTGCCATTGCAAGTTTGAAGGATCATTTAAAAGGGTTTTTAATTAATCATCCGGAAATCCGCAATATCTGTACTAAGGCAATCAATGCTCTTAGCATTAAAACCCCTAGTCTGGAGCAACAGGTAATGTTTCTCAGCGGAGGAAATCAGCAAAAAGTCCTGGTTAGCCGGTGGTTAGCTACGTCTCCGGAAATACTTATTTTAGATGAACCTACCCGGGGCATCGATGTAGGCGCAAAAGCAGAAATTTATAAGTTGATGTCTGCTTTAGCCCAGGAAGGAAAAGCTATTATTCTAGTATCTTCCGAAATGCCCGAAATTCTCGCCATGTCAGACCGAATTGTAGTAATGCACGAAGGTGACAAAATAGGAGAATTATCTAGAGAAGAGGCTACTCCCGAAAAGATACTCCACATGGCAACAGGAGAGCCCCTTTCCACTTATCAACTTACCCATTGATCTTTCACAACAGGAGGTATTGCGTGCTACATCCTAAGTTTGATTTACTCGCCCTACTAAAGAAATACAGCATTCTGTTTATCCTTTTAGGCATGATCGTCCTTATTTCTGTACTAACAGGGGGAATTTTCCTTCGAATTACCAACCTGTTAAACGTTTTAAGGCAAATAAGTGTTATAGGAATCATCTCCCTGGGTGTTACCATGGTAATTATTACCGCAGGGATCGATCTTTCTTCCGGTTCCATTGTGGCTATAGTTTCGGTAATAGTGGCAAGTCTAGTACAATCTCCGACGGCCCGTGATCGACTATTTCAGGGTGGGCAACCCTGGCCCATACTCCCCGTAATACTAATCGGTTTATTTATAGGTGCTTTAGGGGGACTGATTAACGGAAGCCTTATTGCCAAGTTTAAAATACCCCCTTTTGTGGCTACCCTGGGAATGATGACTTTTGCCCGGGGTTGGGCTTTTATCTATTCCGAAGGTAGACCTCGGGGAAGTCTAATACCCGAGTTTGAAATTATCGGTCAGGGGACCTTTTTCAATATACCCAACCCTGCGTGGGTACTGATTTTCTGCGTAATCCTTACCCATATTATTTTAAAGCATACTCTGTGGGGTCGGTACACTTATGCATTGGGTAGTAATATTCAGGCTGCGATTGTTTCCGGTATTAATACCAACAAGTACATTTTATTAGTGTATACCTATGCAGGGTTTTTAAGTGCAGTTTCTTCCATTGTACTTACCGCCCGAATCGGCTCAGGCCAGCCAGGCTTAGGTATGGGCTACGAACTTGATGCTATTGCTGCATCGGTAGATC
>JBDNDI010000031.1:0-13998 GCA_046719195.1 Spirochaetales bacterium
GCAGGCCAATAGTCGTGTTGGCACCGCTTCTACTAAAACAAGAGCCGAAGTTAAGGGAAGTAGTCGCAAACCTTGGAGACAAAAAGGTACCGGGCGAGCAAGGGCAGGGAGAAGACGGTCACCTCTATGGGTCGGGGGTGGGATTATTTTTGGTCCTAAACCTAGAGACTATAGTTTTGCGTTACCCAAGAAGGTTAAGCAAGCTGCTTACCGATCTCTTTTCAGTCTGAAGGTAAAGGAAAATAGAATAAAAATCGTAGAAGATTTTACCGTAGAGTCCGGTAAGACAAAAGACCTACTCTTAATTTTAAAGAATCTAGTTCCCGAAGAGAGAACTGTGCTTATTCTGAAGGACAAAGATGAAAAGTTGCAGCAAGCCGGTGCTAATTTGCCCTGGCTGACGATGCTTTCATACAATAGGTTAAATGCGAATGATTTGCTGTATAGCAAAAATATCCTAATGCTTGAAACTGCAGCTCAGAATCTAAGCAGTATGTATGCAAAAGAATAGGGCATAAATTATGAGAATCGATCAAGTTATTATAGAACCGGTATTATCCGAAAAGACCAATCTAATGAGAGAGGTTGGAAAATACGTATTCAAAGTAGATAAAAGGGCAAATAAGTTTCAAGTAATGCAAGCTGTAAGGGTTTTGTTTTCGGTACACCCCGTTAGCTGCAATATAATGATGGTAAAGGGTAAGCCGAAGCGGGGTCGAGCTGGAGCCGGTTACACCGCAAGCTGGAAAAAGGCTATCGTAACCTTGCAGAAGGGCGAAAAGATCGGCGTATTTGAAGGCGCATAAGGATAGGGAGGGTGTAGTGGCTTTAAAAACCTATAAACCGATAACACCAGGGTTAAGATTCGCAGCTACTCTTCAGTACGATGTGGATAAAAAAGAACCCGAAAAGAATCTTACAAAGGGAATTAACAAAAAAGCCGGTAGAGGGGCTTGGGGAAGAATCAGTGTCCGACGCAAAGGCGGAGGTCACAAAAGAAAGTACCGTATTATAGATTTTAAACGAGATAAGCATGGCATTCCAGGTACGGTGAAAGCCTTTGAATACGACCCCAATCGTAACGCAAGCATTGCTCTTGTATCCTATGCAGATGGAGAAAAGAGATACATTTTAGCCCCAAAAGGATTGGAAAGAGGAGCCGTAATCCAAAGCGGACCGGGTTCTGCCCCAACGGTAGGGAATGCTCTTCCTTTAGATCAAATACCTCTTGGAACCATGGTGCATAATGTAGAACTCAAACCGGGCAAAGGCGGGCAATTGGTTCGAAGCGCTGGTGGTTATGCAATATTAGCTGCTAAAGAAGGGAATTATGTTACCTTGAAACTCCCTTCTGGCGAGATGAGGCTTGTGTTAAAAAGCTGCTATGCAACAGTGGGTGCTGTAGGCAATGAAGATGCCATGAATGAAATGTTGGGTAAAGCAGGGAAATCCCGTTGGTTAGGTCGAAGGCCTAAAGTTCGAGGAGAAGCAATGAATCCCGTAGATCATCCTTTAGGAGGACGTACTCGGGGAGGAAGGCATCCTGTATCCCCAACAGGAGTTCCCGCAAAAGGATACAAAACTCGAAAGAAGAAAAAGTATTCCAATGCTTTTATTGTAAAACGGAGAAAATAGGAGCTAGCCGTGTCGCGGTCAATAAAAAAGGGTCCATTCATCGAAAAGAGTCTCTATCAGAAAGTTTTGCAAATGAACAAGCAGGGAGAAAGAAAAATGATCAAAACGTACTCCCGTTGTTCAACAATAATACCGGAAATGGTCGGACTAACCATCTCTGTATACAATGGTAAGAGCTTTATCCCTGTGTATATCACAGAAAATCTTGTGGGACACAAACTAGGAGAATTCTCCCCTACACGTATTTTCCGTGGTCATGCAGGTTCGGATAAAAAGGCTGAAAAGAAGTAAGGGTGGAATGTATGGCAGAAACAACTGGATACAGAGCAGAGGCAAAATACCTACTCATAGCCCCTTCGAAGGTTCGAAGAGTTGCAGACACTATTCGGAGGAAACCGTATACCGAAGCCATGGCCATTTTAGAGCATCTGCCACATAAGGGAGCACGGTTTATAGCTAAAGTATTAAAGTCGGCTGTTGCCAATGCCCTTTATCAAAATAAGAAGTTGGATGAAGACATGCTCTATATTAAAGAACTGTTGGTTAACGAAGGTCCGAGAATGAAGCGGATGTGGATCCGCGGAAGAGGTAGGGCTGACATCCTATTAAAACGAATGAGTCACATTAAGGTTGTTGTTGATGAAATGAAAAAGGTGGGGGAATAACGTGGGCCAGAAAGTTCATCCTGTAGGTTTAAGATTAGGTATTAATAAAACCTGGAAATCAAAATGGTTCGTTGATCCTAGGGAATACGCTGCTACACTACATGAAGATTTACGTTTAAGAAAGGTATTGGACACTCTTCCGGAAACAAAGAGCGCAGAAATTGCTGAAGTTGAAATTATTCGCCATCCGCAGCGTATTACCATCATTATTCACACAGCTCGGCCAGGTGTTATTATTGGTACAAAAGGGGCTACTATTGAAAAAATAGGCTCGGTTCTACAAAAAACTGCAGGAAAAAAAATACAAATTAAAATAAAAGAAATTAAAAGATCAGAGGCTAATGCGCAATTAATCGCGGCCAATATTGCCCGACAATTGTTGGCTAGAGTTTCTTTTCGGCGGGCTTTAAAGACCGCGGTGGCCAATGCCATAAAAGCAGGTGTTCAGGGAATAAAGGTACGAATCTCTGGCCGGTTAGGGGGAGCCGAAATGTCTCGGACTGAGACCATTATGGAAGGTCGAGTTCCCCTCCACACCCTTCGAGCAAATATTGATTATGGATTCGATGAAGCTTTTACCACCTTTGGAGCGATTGGGGTAAAGGTATGGGTATTCTCGGGAGAAGTATTTAAGAAAGATAAAAAAGAAGACGCTGGACAGCTTATTAAAAAACGAAAAGAACGCGTTACTAACAGGAGTTAAGGCATGTTAAGTCCGAAACGTACCAAATATAGAAAAAAAATGCGACGGGTAAATCGAACGTTAGTGGGACTTGCTACTAGAAATAACAGCCTAGAGTATGGCGATTATGGGTTAGTGGCAGTAGAGCCTGAATGGATTACGAACCGTCAGATTGAAGCAGCCCGTGTGGCAATGACCCGAAACATAAAGAGGGGCGGAAAAGTTTGGATTCGGATATTTCCTGACATGCCCTATACAAAGAAACCAGCTGAAACCCGTATGGGGAAAGGAAAAGGGAATCCGGAGTACTGGGTCGCCCCGGTAAAAAGAGGAACGGTTTTGTTTGAAATCGCAGGCGTTTCACGCGAATTAGCTGAAGAATCCTTGAAATTAGCAGGGAGTAAACTTCCCATAAGAACTAAGTTTATTTCTAGAGAAGAGGAGGGGTAGGAAGAACTATGAAAGATTCTTTCAAAGAACTAACTCTTCCGGAGCTTATTGCAAAACGGGAAGAATTATCTAAACGATACTTTACCTTACGTTTCGATAAGGTCATCGGACACTTGGAAAATCCCCTAGAATTGAGGACCTTGCGAAGAAAAATCGCTAGGCTAAATACCCGAATTCATCAATTATCTAGGCAGAAATAGGAGCAGGTTGTGGATACGGTTGAGAAAAAAAAGGAAACCCATAAGAGGGTCTTACAGGGTGAAGTTGTGAGCGACAAGATGCAGAAAACGATTGTGGTAAAGGTATCCTCCAGAAAAATGCACCGTTTATACAAAAAATATATTAACGTCTCTAAAAAATATAAGGTGCATGATGAAAATCAAGAAGCTCACCTCGGTGATATTGTAAGAATCATTGAATCCCGGCCTCTTAGTAAAGATAAGCGATGGCGTTTGCTACAGATAGTTGAAAAGGCGAAATAAGGTAGGGTACCGCTATGATTCAAATGAATACGTACTTAAATGTAGCAGATAATAGTGGAGCTAAAGTGGCTCAATGTATAAAAGTTCTTGGCGGCTCCAAGCGAAAATATGCGAGTGTCGGGGACATAATTGTAGTTGCGATTAAAGAGGCTCTGCCTAATACACCTGTTAAAAAGGGTAATGTGGAGAGGGCTGTAATCGTAAGAACAAAGAAAGAGTACAGAAGACCCGATGGAACTTATATTCGTTTTGATGATAATGCTTGTGTCATTATTGATAATACGAATAACCCCAAAGGTAAACGGGTGTTTGGCCCTGTTGCTAGAGAACTTAGGGAATCAAAAGCAGGAGACTTTATGAAAATCCTCTCCCTTGCTCCCGAAGTACTGTAGAAAGGCTAGAGGAGAGTTCTATGAACCGAGTAGAAAAGGCAAAACAAAAGAAAAAATTCAAAATATTTCGCATTAAAAAGAATGACGAGGTAAAAGTAATTTCTGGCCGGGATAAAGGAAAAACTGGAAGAATTATCCGAGTCGATCATGAAAAAGAGAGCGTCATAGTTGAAGGGGTTAACCTTAGAAAGAAGGCAGTGAAAAAACGCCGCCAAAACGAGCAAGGTGGTATTATAGAGGTGGAAGCCCCCATTCATATCAGTAACGTAATGGTCCTTTGCAAAAAATGTGGTCCTGTACGGGTAGGATACAAGGTTGAAAATGAGAAAAAGGTTCGCTACTGTAAAAAATGTGGAGAGGTTCTGTAATGGCTAAACAATCATATGAACCCCGGCTAAAAAAATTGTATCGAGAAAAAATTGTTCAAGAATTATTCAAAGAGTTCGGGTATAAAAGTATTATGCAGGTACCGAAGCTTGAAAAAATCGTTGTGAGTGCAGGTATAGGAGAAGCAATTACGAACAAAAAGCTTTTGGATTCTGCTGTATCGGAGATTTCGCAAATAACAGGGCAGAAAGCTATTAAAACCAAAGCCCGAAAATCTATTGCAAACTTCAAAGTGAGAAAAGGTCAAGAAATCGGAGTAAAAGTCACCTTACGGGGTAATTACATGTATGAATTCTTCGATCGGTTAGTTAACGTGGCATTACCCCGCGTAAAGGATTTTCGGGGAGTAAACCCAAATGGGTTTGATGGGCATGGAAATTACTCTTTAGGTATAACCGAACAAATTATTTTCCCGGAAATTGATTACGATACGATCGAACAAGTTTCCGGAATGAATATTACCATTGTAACAACTGCAAAACAGGATGTTGAAGCAAAGAGTTTATTAGCAAAACTAGGTATGCCTTTTAGAAAATAATGGGGTGAGGAAGAATGGCAAGAAAAGCAATGATTGTAAAGGCTTTAAAGAAGCCTAAATTTAGTACCCGTAAGGTAAATCGTTGTAAGCTCTGTGGTAGGCCGAGGGGGTATATGAGAAAATTTCAGATGTGCAGGCTATGTTTTCGAAAACTTGCTCATCAAGGTTTAATACCCGGTGTAACCAAATCTAGCTGGTAGGGAGAAGAGTATGAATTGTTCCGATCCCATTGCGGATATGCTGACAAAAATCCGAAACGCTAGTGCTGCGCGTTTCGAAAAGGTGGATATACCTACTTCGAAAATGAAACTAGAGATTGTTAAGATCTTAAAAAATGAAGGGTATATTAAAAATTTTAAAAAGGTAAATCAGGACAATTTGAGCTATATTAGGATTTTCCTGAAATATGATGAAAAGCAGAACCCAATTATCCATGGATTAAAAAAAATATCCACTCCGGGCAGAAGGATTTATGCCGGATACAGGGAAATGCCGAGGGTATTGAACGGGTATGGAACTCTGATCGTATCAACCTCCCAAGGAGTTACGACAGGGAAAAAAGCAATGGAAAAAAAGGTGGGTGGAGAACTCATTTGTTCGGTTTGGTAGAGAGGTAAGAGCATGTCAAGAATTGGTAGATTACCTATTCGAATCCCTCAAGGGGTAAAGGTTAAAGCAGAACAGAATGTACTTTTTGTAGAAGGTCCAAAAGGAAAACTGCAGCAGCCGTATTTCGGAGATATTGAAGTTCACATAGAAAATGACCTATGTAAGGTAAGCCGCAAAAACGATTTGAAAAAAACAAAAGCCCTCCATGGATTATATAGAAACTTGTTAAACAATATGATCCTTGGGGTTACCCAAGGTTTCAAAAAATCCTTGGTAATAAATGGTGTGGGATACCGAGCAGAGTTGCAAGGTAAAGAGTTAGTGCTCAATATGGGTTACTCGGCCCCTGTTATTTACCCAGTTCCCGAGGGCATAAAAATAGAAGTAGAAGGTCAGAATAAAATTACCGTCAGTGGATGTAGCAAAGAAAAGGTGGGTCAGGTAGCTGCTGAAATCCGTTCTGTACGTCCCCCAGAACCCTTTAAGGGAAAGGGAATAAAGTATGAAACGGAACAGATCCGTAGGAAAGTCGGAAAATCTGGTGTTAAGTAGGGTTTACCATGAATAGATTAGAATTAAAGAAACTACAGAGGACAAAGCGAAAGTTACGAGTTAAAGCAAGAATCTATGGTACCTCGTCTAGACCACGCCTCACGGTGTATCGAAGCAATAAGCATATTTATATCCAGATTATCGATGACACTAAAGGGCATACATTAGCTTCTGTGTCTTCTTTGGAAAAAGAGTTTCGATCTTTACGAAACACAGTGGCTAATGCAGAAAAGTTGGGACAGGTAATTGGGGAGCGGGCAAAGCAAATAAATATTACTTCTATTGTATTTGATCGCAACGGTTACCTTTATCATGGAATAGTAAAAGCCGTTGCCGAAGGAGCCAGAAAAGCTGGGTTAGTGTTCTAGGAGGGGTTCGTGGAGCAGGATAAGGGATTAAAAAGCAAAGAATACATGGAAAAACTCATTGCCCTTAATCGGGTAGCCAAAGTGGTTAAGGGAGGAAGAAGGTTTTCCTTTTCAGCCTTAGTTGTAGTAGGGGACAGAAATGGCCAGGTAGGGTATGGTTTTGGTAAGGCGAATGATGTTTCCGAAGCTATACGAAAGGGTATGGAGAAAGCGCGAAGAAATATGATACAAATTCCCATAAAACATAATACCCTTCCGCATTCTTACATCGGAAAATTTAAAACTTCAAAGGTAGTTATTAAACCCGCTGCCCCTGGAACGGGAGTTATAGCAGGTAGTGTGGTTCGAGCCGTACTGGAAGCCTGCGGGGTAAACGATGTATTAACCAAGGCGATGGGATCCCGCAATCCGATTAATACGGTAAAGGCTGTGTTCAATGGATTGGAACATATGCTTGATGCAAAAGTAATTGCAAAGAATCGTGGCAAATCTCTCAATGAAGTGTGGGGATAGCAAAATGGGCACCAAACTACGCATTAAACTAATAAAAAGCACAATAGGCCGAAAACCTTCCCATCGTTTGACGGTGAAAGCTTTGGGATTAAGAAAAATTAACTCTGAGGTTATTCAAGAGAAAAATCCTGCGATTTTAGGTATGGTAAGAAAAGTCGCATACCTACTAGAAGTTGAGGAGATCGATTAATTATGGAGCAGTATGTATTAAAAGCTCCCAAAGGAGCCAATAAAAAGAAAAAAATTGTAGGCCGTGGATCCGGAACACGTCTCCAAAAAACTGCTGGTAAGGGAAATAAAGGCCAGAATGCCCGAGCAGGCGGTGGGGTACGACCGGGGTTTGAAGGAGGGCAGATGCCCCTCTACCGGAGAATTGCCCGAAGAGGATTTTCTAACTATCCCTTTAAAAAGGAAGCTGTACCCGTTAACTTAGAGACTATTGAAAAGAATTTTCAGGACGGAGAGGCTGTAACACTAGATTCTTTAAAAGAAAAAGGAATTATAAAAAATCGCACCTTCTCTGTTAAAGTTTTAGGGAAAGGGGAATTAACTAAAAAACTTTCCTTTGAAGGGCTTCCCCTATCTGCAAGTGCCAAAGAAAAGATTCTAAAATGTGGTGGAAGCATAAAAGAACCCGTAACTGAATCTACTGAAGAATAGGAACAAGCGAATGGCAAGTAATCCCTTACTGGATATTTTCAGAATTAAAGAACTGCGCGAACGAATATTCTTTACTTTTATCATGTTAGCTATTTTCCGGTTAGGGGCAACACTTCCCATACCGGGCATAAATATTAATGCTTTAAAATTGTACTTTTTAGCGCAGGAATCCGCAGGCGGTTTGTCCCTTACGGATTACTTGGACTTTTTTGCAGGAGGAGCTTTTAAAAATTTCTCGATCTTTATGCTCGGGATAATGCCCTATATCTCAATGTCCATCATAATGCAGCTCCTCATTTTAGTGTTTCCTAGTTTAAAGAAAATATCTGAGGAAGAAGGCGGACGTAAAAAGATACAGAGGTACACCCGGTACGGGACTGTGCTGGTGTGTCTTATTCAATCCTATGCAGTAACTGTATATGCCGATCGTATTCCCGATGCTATTACCATGAGTAAACTCTCTTATTCTCTTATCGCAATGCTGACGGTTACTACAGGAACCATATTCCTTATGTGGATAGGGGAGCAAATTACCCAAAGGGGAATAGGAAACGGGATTTCCCTACTAATTTTTGCGGGTATTGTTGCTCGCTTACCCGATGCCTTTTATAGTCTATTAAAGAAAATACAGTTACGGGAATTGAATCCTGTATTCGTTCTTGTTGTTTTCATCATGTTTATTATCGTGGTAGCCTTGGTTATTATAGAGCAGCAAGGACAAAGAAAGATTCCAGTACACTATGCAAAGCGTGTCGTGGGCAGAAAAATGTATGGAGCCCAGAACACCTATATTCCTTTTAAAATTAATCCATCGGGAGTTATACCGGTAATTTTTGCTTCGTCCGTAATTACCTTCCCCCTTCAAATCGCGGGAAACATAGGGGCTCAGGTGAAATGGCTATCCGATTTTGCCTACTGGTTACGTCCCAATGGCATGCCCTATCATATTTTGTATACCTTACTGATTATCTTTTTCGCCTATTTTTATACCCAAGTTTCCCTGAATCCTTTGGAAATATCTAAAAATATAAGGGAAAATGGAGGATCCATTCCGGGAATTCGCTCCGAAAAAATGGAAGAATACTTTACTAAAGTTTTGAATAGGATTATACTCCCTGGATCCTTGTTTCTAGCTTTTATTGCTATTATTCCAACTATTGTGCAGCAGATTTTTCACTTTCCTACCGATCTAGCTTATTTAATGGGTGGGACCTCCTTGCTTATTATGGTTGGAGTAGATTTAGATACGATGTCTCAGATTGAAGGACATTTAAAAATGCACCATCATGAGGGACTTGTCAAAAAGGGTAAAATACGGTCAAGAAATTTATAGCAACTTGTAAAGGACGGAACTTATGAAAGTACGGGTAAGCATAAAAAGAATCTGCGATAAATGCAAAGTTATTAAACGAAGAGGTATTGTACGGATTATTTGCGATAATCCAAAGCATAAGCAGAGGCAACGGTAACAGGAGGAAGGAGCATGGCTCGAATTGCGGGAGTAGATCTTCCCAACAAGAGGCTAGAGATAGCACTTACGTACATATATGGCATTGGTAGATCATCTGCTAAGGATATCTGCGAAAAAACGAATATCGATCCAGGTAGAAAAGCTAATGATCTATCTGCCGAAGAAATTAACCAACTGCGCACAGTTATTGAAAATGAGTACAAAGTAGAAGGGAGGCTTCGAACAGAAGTCGCCTTGAATATAAAAAGATTAATGGATATTGGGTGTTACCGGGGCCTGCGGCATAGAAAAGGGTTGCCGGTTCGTGGACAAAGAACGCGTACTAATGCGCGAACCCGCAAAGGAAAGAAAAAGACCGTTGCGGGAAAGAAGAAAGCTACGTAAGTACGGAGGGAACTATCCTTGGCTAAGGCAAAGAAAAGAAAAGAAAAAAAGACAGTATACGAAGGTAACGTGTACATACAAGCAACTTTTAATAATACTATTGTAACCATTACGGATCTTAAAGGTAACACGGTTTCCTGGGCAAGCGCCGGCGGATTGGGATTTAGGGGAGCAAAGAAATCTACTCCGTTTGCGGCTCAAACTACTGCAGAAGCCGCGGCTCAGAAAGCGATGGATAGTGGTTTACGGGAGGTACATGTTATTGTGAAAGGCCCCGGGGTGGGTAGAGAGTCTGCCATTCGTTCCCTAGGAGCCTTAGGCCTTAAAGTTAAATCCATTCGAGATGTAACTCCCATTCCTCATAATGGGTGTAGACCTAGAAAAGCTAGAAGAGTATAGGGAGATACGAAGAAATGGCTAGATATACAGGCCCTCAATGTAGGTTGTGTCGGGCAGAAGGAACGAAACTCTTCCTTAAAGGAGAGCGCTGTTATAGCGATAAGTGTGCTATTTCAAAAAAGAGACAAGCCCCTGGAAAAGCAGCCCGAATGCGGGTAGGGAAGAAATCAGATTATGCTGTACAGCTCCGAGAAAAACAGAAGATGAAGAGGATCTACTGTTTGTTAGAAAAACAATTTAAAAATACCTTCTTTAAAGCTACGAAGCTACCTGGGAAAACGGGTGAAAATCTCTTCATGTTAATCGAGCGGCGACTGGATAATGTAGTATATCGTATGCGATTTGCCTCTTCCCGCAAGCAAGCTCGACAGCTGGTATCCCATGGACACATTCTAGTGAATGGGAAACGAGTCAATATACCTTCCTTTTTATTAAAACCTAATGATCAGATTGAAATAACAGAAAAAGGGAAAAAACTTTTATCTATAAAAGAAAGTTTAAAAGAATACACTCGTTCCGGAGTTGCTCCTTGGCTAGAGGTGAATCCGGATACCATGAAGGGTATCTTTAAAGCGATTCCGAGAAGGGCTGATTTGACAGATATGATGGATATCAAGGAGCAATTGATCGTAGAGCTCTATTCTAAGTGAGGAATATAAATGGCGCGTAAAAACCTATTAAAGGGTTTCAAAAAACCGAAAGGTATTGTATTTGAACATAGTGAATCCTCACCTGATTATGGGAAGTTTGTAGCGTATCCTTTCGAAAGAGGATACGGAACAACTATTGGTAACACTTTGCGTAGGATTCTGCTATCCTCTATCCAGGGATATGCCATTACGGCTATTCGTATTACCTCTTACAACCAAGAGGGAACACCTCATGTGCTTTCTAGTGAATATGAATCTATACCCGGTGTGATGGAAGATACTCCTGATATTCTAAATAATCTGAAGCTTCTCAAGTTAAAACTTAAAAATGATTTAGAACAAAAAACCATTCTAGTAGAAGTTAAGGGAAGAAAGGAATTAAAAGGAGCAGATCTAGAAGTAGATGAGTCTTTAATGGTTATAAACAAGGATCATCATATTGCCTCTACCATGGAGGACGCTAATTTCGAAATGGAGTTACAGATCGATCTTGGTAGGGGATACGTTCCTGCAGAACTGAATGAAAAGTATATTGAAATTATTGGCACTATCCCTATGGATGCGATCTTCTCACCTATAAAGAAGGTTAAGTATACGGTGGAAGATACACGTGTGGGCCAACGATCCGACTATGATAAACTAACCTTAGAAGTCTGGACAGATGGAACAATTTCTCCAGAGGATGCGGTAGCAGAAGCAGCAAAAATTGCAAAGGATCACTTCACTATCTTTATTAATTTTGACGAGGAGGGGTTGTTCGGAGAAGGAGAAATGGATGAGGAAGAGGAAGGGATCCGCAAATTGCTCGAGACCCCTGTGGAAGAACTAGAACTGTCGGTTCGATCTAGCAATTGCTTAAAAAATGCCAATATTCGTACCATAGGTGATTTAACCATGCGGACGGAAGAGGAGATTGCTAAAACAAGGAATTTTGGAAAAAAATCTCTTCAAGAAATAAAAGAAAAACTGCAAGAATGGAATTTAAGTCTTGGTATGACTGATTATGCAGCGTTGCGCAAAGCTCTTAAAACCGTAAAACAGAAAAAGAAGGAAGAGGTCCATGAAGCATAAAATAGGATTTAACGCCCTAAGCCGACGTGCAGGGCATCGTAAAGCTTTACTTCGAAACATGGTCATTTCCTTGCTTAAATATGAAAGAATAAAAACAACAAAAGCAAAAGCAAGGGAAGTACGTCGGATTACTGAAAAAATAATAACAAGGGCCAAAGTAGATACTGTTCATAATCGCCGTATTATTGCCAAAAAGGTGCATGATAAGGCGGTATTGGCAAAACTGTTTACAGATATTGCTCCCCGGTTTATTTCTCGACCCGGTGGATACACTCGAATTCTAAAGTTAGGACAACGAATAGGGGATGCTAGTGAAATGGTATTTCTTGAACTTGTAGACCGGAAACCCTTAGCTTTAAAAAAGAAACCGAAAAAGGAAAAAGAGAAAGAAGAGAAAAAAGATTAATACTGTGACTTTCTAATAAGCCACCTTTAAACAGGTGGCTTTTTTTATTTCTCTTACTTAACTCTATGTTATTTAATAAAATTCCGATATTATTTAAGTAGGAAAAGAAAGTCTAGGGAGTATTTTGGATACATGAAGCCTTTTCTAAAGGTGTTGTTGAGTCTCCTTTTAACCATAGTTTTTTTCTCTGCATTCGTTTTTAGTGCTAATCTAGGATTATTCTCCTACATCGAAAAACATTTCTACCACGCAAAAGTAGAGGCAGATATAAATCAATTTTTAGAACGCAGTGATAAAGCTATAGAACATTACATAAAGGAGAGACAGAAAGAGTTTTCAAACTTTCTAGAAATGGATTTTATTAAAACCATTTACTTCCTGAATCAAAGTAGAGAGCATATTTTTAATAGGGAGAATTTGTTCGGGAAGCTTTCATTGGAACAAATTGGATTTGCAGGCGTTAGATTTATAGATCAAGGATTAGATCGAATCCATTACAGCACCTTTGCAGAAGATATAATACGAAGAACCGGCACAGGTATAGAATACCGAAGTTTTAAAGAGGCTGAAGCTCCTTCATTTATAGAATCTTTGCGGGACAAATTGACGGAAGAGTCTATTTTGCTGCATGCAGATGGAAAAGCTCTCATTTTTAGATATAAAACGTACGATTTATATGAGAAACCTTCAGGTCATGCCCTTTTTTATATTGGTAAACAGGGATTGCAAAATCAATTACTACGATTGGGAATTTTCGATGTAGGTGATCAAGTAGAGTTTGTAAATGGGACAGGAATTCTTCTAAAAGCAGAAAAATATACTCCAGAACTATTGGAAACGGTTAATCGCTATTGGAATAAAAAGATAACTGAAAAGCCCTCCTTTCAATCCGAAGATGGAGCAATATATTATTTTTATGAACATCCTTCTCCTTCCTTATTTCCTATAGGTATTTTTATTTCTCAAAATCTGTTAACTCTGACACCGGTTTTAAAAGGTACAATTTTTGTTTCCGTATTCCTTACTTTGTTTCTTGTATTTTTTCTAATTCTAAATGTGAGACAAGATCCTGTTTTAGTTGTTAGCAACCGGATAAAGAAGCTACAATTGCATATCTTATGGGAATACTTGGAGCGCAAGCAAGAGATAGATTGGCGAACTATTCAAGTGGAATTAGAAAGCCGAAGAGAAGAAGTTCGGAAAGAAATACTTAAGGGAGTAGGAAAAATACGAAAGGAAGTCCGTCCCCAGTTAGAGTCTTTAGTAGATAAAAGTTGGGATGAGATACTCTCCGTAATAGGAAAGAAAACAGCCCCACCTACTCCGTTACCCGATATAAACCGATTGGCTGAACTAATTGAAGAAGCAATAAAGAAGATATCGATAAGTTCTGCTTCTGTTGGGAAACCTTTGGAGAGTGCTAAAGCTCAAAAGGTACAGATAACTGAGAGACAAGCCTTACCGGTGGTCGGAAAAGTTGAAAAGAAGAAAGAAGAACCTAAACCTAAGCCAAAAGAGGAGGTAGAAGAGGCCGAAGCTGTGGAAGAAGCGGAAGCCCTAGAAGAGGCGGAGCCAGTGGAGGAAGTGGTTGAAGCGGAAGCCGTAGAGGAATTGGCAGAAGCCGAGGCTGTTACCGAGGTAGAGGAGCTGGAAGAAGCAGAACCTATAGAGGAAGTGGCCGAAG
>JBDNDI010000310.1:0-3375 GCA_046719195.1 Spirochaetales bacterium
CCCAGTTGCATTGGTGGCCATAGGGGAATCTACATAAATCGGCAGGTCAGGAATCCTCTTTTCATCTGTCAAAATATGAAAGTAATACACTAGCTCCTGAGTTCTTCCTACCGCAAAGGCGGGTATAAGGACTTTACCCCCCCGGTCAACTGCCTCGTTTACCACCTGTTCCAGTTTGTCCAGAGACCCGGAAGTAGGTTCATGAAGGCGGTCGCCATAGGTGCCCTCCATAATAAGGAAATCGGGCGCGGGTACCTTTTGGGGATCCCGAATAATCGGTTTCCCCTTTCGTCCTAAATCACCGGAAAACACAATCCGGATTTCTCCCTCTATGTTTTCCTTTTTCGTCTTTCCATTTTTTATGGTTAAAACTGCTAAAGAAGAGCCTAGAATATGACCTGCATCGTAGAACTCTAAAGACATCCCTCCCCCTAAAGGCAAGGGGCGTCTGTACGAAACTGTAACAAATCTATCTACAGCTTTTAGTACATCCGTTTCGTCGTACAAGGGCTCCCAGGTAAATACTTCGCCTCGTTTAGCCGCTTGCTTAGCCAAGTACTCCCGGTCCCGCGCCTGTATTCGGGCAGAGTCCATAAGGATTAGAGAGGCAATGTCCCGGGTAGCCGGAGTAGAATAGATATTTCCTGCAAACCCCTTTTTAACCAGAAGGGGAAGAAGCCCGCAATGATCAAAATGCCCATGGGTTAAAATAAGAGAGGAGAGTTTTTCCACATCCTCAAAGCCCGAACGATTTTTTTCGTCCGATTCTTTCCGTTTCCCTTGAAATGCCCCACAATCGATACCTAGGGTCTCACCATTCACCTCTAAAAAGTGCCGAGAACCCGTAACTTCCCCGGCGCCTCCGCGGGAATATAAGGTTATTTCCATAGGCATAATGTAGTGGATACAAAGCACAAGAGCAAGGGAAAACAACCTCAACCCCTGGCTGGATGCCCAGCTAATCGGCATACGTACTACCAACCAGGTAGCCCACCCGCCCTTACAATAGGCACTGTTTAAAACCTGTGTGTTTGTTGCGTTAGTAAAAAAGTGAAACGCGGCAGTCCTTCCCTAGGATATCTCTTCTTGGGTATAAGGTTATTTCTTTTTCTCCCAGCAATTGTACTTATAGTTTAAACAAATACATCCCGAAACGGGCCAAGTGTCTTGCGCTCCGGAGAATAGTCAGCGATAGCAAATACTATTTCTGAAAAGGCTCCGCAAAACTCGGTCTCTAAAGCTTGGCGAAAGTCCCTTGCAGTTCTATGGGGATCATTACCAAAAGCCCCACAACCCCAGGCACCTAGTACTAAGGCTAGGTATCCGTAAGCCCGGGCAATGGATAGTACCCGATGGATTCGCTTTTGCAACAGGTCACCGGATTCGGGTTGCCCGATTTTAGGCGCATAGGGAGCAGCACAGGTCAAAAAGCTTAAGAGCCAGGGCTGCGGTAATTCCGTACCCCCGTCGGTGCGGAATACCGGCACATCCGGGGAAAGAATCGCCCAATCCGTGGAATCAGGACGAGGTCGTTTGCGGTGTGCTGCATACATAGGGTCGCCCTCTAGGGTAGCATACAAAGCACTAGATCGGCACAGCCCTTCCTCCTGGGCTCTTGCTCCGGAAAGGAAACCGCCGCCCGGTTGAACTCCATTGGCAAAGTTTAAGGCCAACGGCCTGAGTCCCTGATCCGCCAGGCGCTTCGCTGCCTCAAGGGTGGTTTCGTTGGTGACCTGCGCTCGTGTCTCTGGGAACAGGGGATTTTCTCGTTGGGGAAGGGGGTCGTCAGGGGAGATGCTTATCTTAGCGTCACAGGCTGCTTGCACCACCTCTTTCCAATCTACCTTCTCACCTGCTTTTGTAACATAATATCCTTTGCGAATCGCATCCCAGGCTGACCATCCAAGCGATGCGGCTACATCAATGGGAAAATCTAACATCCTCTTCCGGGCAGTTGCCCGTTCTTCCGAATCTAAACAGGGAAGGAAATGAAGTTTGGGCATAACCTCCTGGCAGTCTTCCTAAGCTAAATACACTCCTATTAGTACCTTGATACTACCTTTTATGTAACAGGCACCTAAGCACGAGTAAGCAGAACACACCCTTAACCTGCACTGCCCGTGGTCTCTACCGTACGGAAGGAACATCCTTGCAACCTGCGCCTGGCGCGATCCAGCTGATACGTATTGCTGACTTGGTATCTGCGGTAAGCCAAGGAACATCCTTGCAACAGGTAGGGCTTTCAAGAGACTTAATTTCTTTTCTTGTCCCGCCGGCCCTCCTTCGAATCCTTTGGTTAACTGCGCAGGGCTAAGCAAAGCGTATTCTTACTCTTTAAGGCCTTTGGGTGCTCCAGGTCCGAACAACTCCCGTAAACTGCTTACTGAACCCAAAAGGGCAGAGGCTTCATAAGGTAGATACACCACTTTATTGTCTTTTCCGCTCACCATTTCTTTTAAGGCATCAATGTACTTTAGGGCAATAAGATACGTGGTGGGATTGCCTCCGGCTGCCTGTATTGCCCGGGTTACTTTAGTAACTGCTTCAGCCTCTGCTTCTGCCACCTTAATGCGAGCTTCGGCTTCACCCGCAGCCTTTAGGACTAAGGCTTGTTTAATCCCTTCTGCCCGATTAATTTCCGCTTGGCGTATTCCTTCTGCTTCTAGGATATTAGCCTGTTTTTTCCCTTCCGCCTCCAGAATCGTAGCCCTTCGATCCCGCTCTGCCCGCATCTGTTTTTCCATGGCGTTCTTAATATCTTGGGGGGGAGAAATATCCTGCAATTCCACCCGATTAACTTTTACCCCCCACTTGTCCGTAGCTTCATCCAAAATAGATCGCAACTTCTGATTGATCGTGTCCCGGGAAGTCAGAGTATGATCCAGATCTAACTCTCCTATCACATTTCGGAGGGTTGTTTGAGTAAGCTTTTCAATCGCATCGGGCAAGTTCGCTATTTCATATACCGCCCGTTGTGGATCCGTAATCTGAAAATATAAAAGCGCATTTATCTCAATAGCCACATTGTCGCGGGTAATAACATTCTGCCTGGGAAAATCGTACACGGTCTCCCGCAGATCAATTCGGGTAAGGCTTTTCCGTTGCACAATCATTCGTCCATCCACATCCGTTATGATATATTTCCATTCTATAGAACGAGGCTTATCAAAAATCGGCCAAATTAGATTAATACCCGAAGACAGGGTTCGGTGATATTTCCCTAGCCGTTCAATCACCATGGTTTCCCCCTGCTGCACAATCACCAGCCCTTTAATCACAAAAATGACAAAAAAAACTACCAGTGTGCCCACAATTATGAATGAAATCATACTTCTCTCCTTTCTTCTGTTGATACTGCTTCTACTATAACTGAAC
>JBDNDI010000311.1:0-3337 GCA_046719195.1 Spirochaetales bacterium
TGAAGAAAATTCATTTCCAATTTCCTCCCCCTCCTCCGTGTGGGAAGAAGGTGTTGCAGGTAGAAAACTTAGAAAAATCGTATGGTAACCATACGGTGCTGCGCCAGGTATCTTTCTATCTGGAACGGGGAGAGAAACTCACCGTAGTGGGTCCCAATGGAGCAGGTAAATCTACCTTACTTCGGATGCTCGCTCTGAAAGACCCCCCCTCTTCTGGAGAAGTATTGTACGGCATGGGAGTTGCTGTGGGATACTTTTCTCAAGACCAGGAAGAAACACTCCCTTCTTCCCACTCCGTACTTGAAGAAATTGAGGCCTCCTGCCCTACTTCTCTTTACCCCAAAATCCGGGATATGTTGGGGGCCTTTCTTTTTAGGGGAGATGAAGTTTATAAATCCATATCTGTATTAAGCGGAGGAGAGAGGAATCGCTTGTCTCTCCTTAAGCTCCTGTTACGTCCGGTGAATCTACTTATCCTTGATGAACCGACAAATCATCTAGATGTCTCTTCTAAAGATGTACTGATGGAGGCGCTGCAAAAGTTTGCCGGAACAGTAATCTTTGTGTCCCACGACCGGTACTTTATGGATAGATTAGCTACCAAGGTCCTGGAACTTCGCACCGGGTATCCTCCTAGGTTATTTGTGGGAAATTATTCCTATTATCTGGACAAAATAGCCGCCGAACAAACAGAGGCTTCTTCCTTAAGTCAAGGAAAAGGAACTAAAAAAGGGATCGTTGAAAATCCCAAGGTTACTTTTTCTTCAAAGCCAAACGGGTCCACCAAGATTAATGCAACTGTTACTAACTGGGAATTAACGAAACAAAAGAAAGCAGAGCTTAGAAAAAAAGAAAAGCAACGGGAAGAACTTCTTAACCGGATCGAACAATTAGAGGAGTTGCACCAAAAACTCCAGCACAAACTCGCCCTTCCTGAAGTGTACCAGAAGGGAGAGGAGGTTCGAAATCTTAAACAGCAATTAGAAGCAAACGAATCAGAAAGAGAACAGCTCCTAAAAGAATGGGAAGAGATTGAACAGGAGATAGAAACTTTACAACAAGGTCTTGCCTGAAGATAAAAAACCGATATACTACAAATCATGTGGAATCCTGATTTGTATTCTGAGACTCTTCATTTTGCTGCAGCTGCCCACGAGGGTCAGTTTGTGCCAGGCAAAACTTACTCCTATGTGGTGCACCTGGTGGATGTATGTATGGAGTCCATGCGAGCTGCAATTCTAGAAGAGATAGACGATCCAAATCTTGTCATGCAGTGTTCCCTCCTGCACGATACATTAGAGGAAACGGCTGTAACCTACGAGATTCTACTCGACCGTTTTGGTAGGGATGTAGCAGAGGGAGTACGGGCTATTTCTAAAAAACCGGACTATCAGCATACAAAGAAAAATCTCGAAGAGTACATTAAAGGTATTGCTGCTCAGAAACGGGAAGTTCGAATAGTAAAGTTGGCCGATCGTATTGTAAATCTTCGGGAACCTCCGGCCCATTGGGATATGGAGAAACGGAAAGAGTATCTGGAAGAGTCTCGTTTCATATTAAAAGGACTTAAAAAAACTAGTCCTCTGCTAGAAGCTCGGTTAAACGATAAAATCTACGCCTACAAACGGTATATTCAAGAATGATTCGTGTATACTCTTGGAATGTAAATGGCCTGCGGGCAGTGGAAAAAAAAGGATTCCTAAATTGGCTCCAGGCTTGTGAAGCGGATATAGTCTGTATACAAGAAACAAAGATACAGGAAGATCAGCTTTCCGAAGAAATAAAAAAACCTAATGGATACTGCTCTTACTGGGCCTGCGCTGAACGTAAAGGCTACAGTGGGGTTGGATTGTATAGCCGTATTGAACCCCTTTCTATAAGTACTTTAGGAGACAGCCGGTTTGATTCTGAAGGAAGAACCTTAGTGGTAGAGTACCCGGGGTTTGTTCTAATCAATGCGTATTTTCCCAATAGTCAAGAGGAGGGAGCCCGCTTATCCTACAAATTAGACTTTTGCGAAGCCCTGAGACACTATGCTCTGAACCTGGTCGCTTTAGGAAAGCAAGTGTTAATTTCCGGAGACTACAATATTGCTCATAAACCTATAGACCTAGCGAACCCCAAGGCTAATGAAAAAAATCCCGGGTATCTTCCGGAAGAGCGGGAATGGATGGACAAGTTTATTGGTTCTGGCTTTGTGGACACTTTCCGTATGTTCAACCAGGAACCTGGACAATATACCTGGTGGACGTATCGATTTAAAGCGAGGGAAAAGAACATAGGCTGGAGAATTGACTACCACTGTGTGAATGCTGCCTTTGCGCCCTATGTCCAAAACGCAGCGATCTTAAAAGAAGTAATGGGTTCGGATCACTGCCCCGTGGCAGTTACGTTGGATATCTAATCGAGGCACAAAAATTTTAGCATCCCTTCAGGAGGTTACATGAGTTTCAAACCTGACAGAGCTAAAGCCTGGGAACTGCTAAGGAGGTATGTTCCCTCCGAAAACCTGCAAAAACATGCCCTAGCCGTGGAAGCAGTACTACGCCATTTTGCCCGAAAGTTCGGGGAGGATGAAGAAAAATGGGGCGTAATTGGGCTTTTGCATGATATAGACTATGAAAAATATCCCGAGGAGCATTGTAAGAAGTGCGTAAGCCTTTTAAAAGAAGCGGGCTTTCCCGATGACTACATCCATGCAGTGCAGAGTCATGGCTGGGGGATCTGCTCGGATGTGGAGCCTACACTGCCTATGGAAAAAGTGCTTTTTGCTATAGACGAGTTAACCGGCCTTATTACGGCCACTGCCCTAGTTCGGCCTTCCCGTAGCATCCTAGACATGACGGCAAAATCGGTAAAGAAAAAATGGAATGAGAAAGCTTTTTCTGCCGGAGTAGATCGTTCCATCATTGAAAAAGGCGCCAAAATGCTAGGCATGGAGCTGACCGATCTGATTACCGAAACAATTGCAGGCATGCAGACAGTGGCAAAAGAAATAGGTTTAGAAGGCAATCCTGGATAAATAGGCGTTTACCTCTTCCAAGGCATTACCCAGCGTTCCACCTGCTTTAACCCAGCCGTAAGCGCTACCCCCAACAGCATCACTACGAAAAGACCTGCGTACATTTTTTCTGGAGAAAGAATCTCCCAGTAGTAAAAGGTTAAAAATCCCACCCCTGTTTTTGCCCGTACAAATTCTACGGCAATAATTACAATCAAGGCAGTGCCTAGGGCTAACCGGAGTCCGGCAAACACAACCGGCAAAGCTCCAGGTAAAATTACATGGAAAAACAACTTCCAACCTCGGGCTCCAAAGTTACGCCCCGCTTCCAAATAC
>JBDNDI010000312.1:0-3329 GCA_046719195.1 Spirochaetales bacterium
AGGCCCTCTATGGTCCCGTTTGCAGGAAGGAGAAGCGGTTATTCTTGCGGACCAACGCACGGTTACACCCGAGCAAGTTCTCGGACCACCGAGGAAAGGAAGAAAAGTCTCTTATGTTACCGATACTACCCATACCGAATCCCTTAGCCAGGAGGTAGGGGGATCCGATCTGTTTATTTGTGAGGGAATGTTCTCTCAAGAATTAGAAGAATCCGCTAGGGAAAAAAAGCATCTTACGGCCGTTCAAGCTGCCACTATAGCTAAAGAAGCTGGACGGATTAAACAATTAGGTTTAATTCATTACAGTCCCCGCTATACCGAGAGAGAGCTCAAACAACTTCTAAAGGAAGCTAGGGAAGTCTTTCCCGATACTTTCCTTTGCAGAGACGGGCAGGCTATTAACGTGCCGTATGAAGATTAATCAAGGGTCTTGGAACACAATTCTGGTCCTGAGAAAAGAAGCTGTGCTGAAGACGCGATCTTTTCTTCCTTTTTGGGCTATCTTTTTGTTTCAAATCTCCTTGGCTAGTTGGGTATTCTTTGGATACAAATATTTTGAACTAGGTATATCGGATTTAGAACCTTTTTTTAGAGCATGCTTTGCTTTATTGACCTTGTTCTTACCCCTGTATGCAGCCAGTGATTATTCAGAAGAATGGAAAAGAGGTGGGTGGGAAATGCTTCTATCTTACCCCCTATCTACCGATCAGATAGTTATCGGGAAATATTTGTCCCATCTACCCTGGTTTCTGCTTCATCTATTACAGATAAGCTTACTTGTCCTTCCCATGGCAGGAGTGGGCGAAGCGGACAGCGGAATACTGCTTTCTAGTTTCCTAGGTTTTTCTTGTTATGGAGCCTGGATACTTGGTGCGACTAGCTTGATTTCGGCGTTAACCCGTAAGACTCTCCTCTCTTACCTGCTTAGTATTGGCTCAATTCTGCTTTGGTATAATATTTTCTCCTTTACCCATTGGACTTACGGTTTTTTACGAGGGATTGTCCCAATAAGGAATATAACTTTTTTTTGCGGTACTACCTTTTTGTTTCTTCTAGGTACTACCTATATTGTTGAGGGATGGAAAAGCAAGTGAGAAGCGGACAAAGCATCCTTAGTTGCCTTCGCAAACTCGTCTTTGTTTTCCTTTTAATGGTTGTTCTATGGTTTTTACCCTTTCGCATGGATTTCACCTCCTCTAAAGTGTTTACTCTTTCACCTAAAACAAAACAATTGTTTCCTCAACTGGAGGATACGGTATGGGTAACTTACTATGTTTCTCCCTCGCTCCTTCGCAAGATGGCTTCTGTTTATTGGGTGAAGGAACAACTGTATTTCTACGCCCATGCTTCAAAAAATATTGTTGATATACAAATTGTGTATCCGGAACATAAAGAGCTTGTGCAGGAAGCCCTAGTTGCCGGGCTTAGACCCAATGCATCGGGAGAATTCAGCGGGATTACACTGGAATACCGTAACAGAACTACAAATATTCCCTGGATAAGCGAACCTGCCTATGTAGAGTATTTACTCACGGCACATTTATTGAAACTTCTTCATCCTGAAAAACGAAGGGTAGGGGTATTAGGGGTACCCTCCCCCCAGGTAGTAGGAGAAGGCTTTTTCCCTGTACTGACTGCCTCGGGTTTTGTCCCCTTGCTTTTGGACGGAGAAACAGCTACGGCAACTTCTTTTGCCGCTCTCATTGTATTGAGAGGGGAAGAACTGTCAGAAAGGTGGGTGTCTTTTCTAGAGACCTATCTACAGGAAGGAGGAAGGGTCCTTCTGTTTTTAGATCGGGTAAAAGTTGACCGAACGGACAATCTTAAAGCTACTCTTAATGTGGATGCACCGATTTTTTCCCTTATTCACAAATGGGGTATAGAAGTTTTACCCTCCTTAGTGTTAGATCAAATGTCTACTTATCTTCCTGTTCAACGAGGACAGGGAGTCTCGGCAGAGCAATTTTTCCTAGCGTATCCTGCTTGGGTACGGATTAGTGGTGAAGGATTCAATCGGGACCATCCTATTACAAAGCAACTGGCTTATTTGGATCTTTTTTGGGCTTCTCCCCTGAAGCTTACCTTGCCAAAAGAAACAACTCTATTAGCTACTAGCAGTATACATTCCTGGATTATGAGAGAACCCCTTGTTACCGATCCCTTGGCTAGCGAATTGATGCAGAGAAAGGCTGATGCTAGCTACTTTCCTCTTTTAGCCCTGGTTGAGAAACCTTCTAGCGCCCTTCTTATAGTGGGAGATGGGGATTGTATGAGTGATCTCGTGGATATCCAAAAAAGTTATGAAAATTATACTTTTTTATTAAATGCTGTAGAGTGGCTCTCGGATCCGGAAGGCCTTATGGCTCTTAGAAATCGTTTTTTAACAAATTATATGTTTTCCACTTCGAAATCCTATAGAACTTTTTTGCAGGCCGTTCACCTTGGATTCCTTCCCTTCGTATTTTTACTTGCTGGATTGCTTCTGTGGGTAAAAATACGGCATAAGTAGCGTTAACTATTAGTCTATTGGTTTGGAAGACTCCCTTTTTGAAACATACTCGCGATATTTTCCAGGATCTGAGCGAAATCCGACAATACAATCTTTCCACGTATTTCCGGCTTTTGATAAGGCTCCTGTGGCTTCTAAAAGGAGTTGTTTCCCTTCGAGCAATCGTCCGTTTCGGCTGGAAATTCCACATCGGGGTACCGGTAAATTCTTGCGAAGGGAAGGGTCTAGGTTTTTTAAGAACCCTTTCAGGGTATCCAGGGTTTGTTCGAGGCTTGAGTTGGGAATTACAATAGCCATTCCCTCTTCCCCATATTCAAAAACTAAGTCTTCAAAGGATAGGGAAATTTGTACCGATTTTGCTAAGGAGCGGTAAATATCAGAACTTTTTTTAACCCCAGGAACCTGGAAAAGAATTAGCGATAGATCTTGTTCGTTGTAAGCGGCACGTTCTAATTCTAGGGTGAGACGTTTTTCAAGATGATCCTGCCATCCTAAGCCAGAGGTTGGGGAGAAAAGGCACTGCTCTATGGAGACTCTCTGTCCCTGAGAGGATTCGATTGTTGTTTGCCCCGATAGGCTAGAACTCTCTTCAATACTGTTAGGCGTATCGTCGGTTTTTAGTGTAGATTCAGGTTTGTTGTTGAGCTTAGCTGTTTTTGGTATTTCTGTGTTTTTTTTCTGAGTTAGGGAAAAAAAATAAAAGGCAAAGCTTAGGAGTGAAAGAAAACCGAAAATCAGGACGGCATCCCGGACTATTGGGAATAGATCGTTCAAGCTAAGGATCTGGTACACTACATCTATAAGGTAACTCGATCTCCGC
>JBDNDI010000313.1:0-3322 GCA_046719195.1 Spirochaetales bacterium
GATCTTAGGTACTTCATACTCATAGCACTGCATTCTAGATGCCAGCCAGGGTATCCCTTACCCCAGGGAGACTCCCAGAGCATAGCCTGATGTTCAAACTTAGAACGGGTAAACCAAAGGACAAAATCGTAAGGATTTCGTTTTAGAGGATCCACCTCAATACGGGCACCGGCTTTTAGATCGGATAAATCTAACTGGGCAAGTTTTCCATAATCGGGGAACGTATCGATACTAAAATAAATATTTCCCCCTGCATTATACGTGTATCCCCGTTCAACAAGCTTTTGCACAAGTTGTATCATCTCGGGGATGTGGTCTGTAGCTTTGCAACTAATAGTTGGCCGTTTAATATTCAGGCGATCGGTATCTCGAAAAAAAGCATCTGTATACATTTGGGCTATATCCCAAACAGAACGGCCTGTTTCCCGGGAACTTTTTACTATTTTGTCCTCCCCCTCATCTCCGTCATCGGTTAAGTGACCCACATCCGTAATATTCATTACATGCTTGACAATAAAGCCTGCATATTCTAGTACTCGGCGTAACACATCTTCAAAAATATAGGTTCGCAAATTCCCTATATGTGCATAGTTGTATACGGTAGGTCCACAGGTATACATTCCTACTTTTCCTTCTTCTAAAGGAATAAAAGGCATTACTCTTCTTCCTAAGGTGTTAAACAATTCTATTTTCACGTCCTGTTTCCTTTTCCTTTGTTAGACTATACCCAGAACTCTAGGTTTCGGGTACAATACATCTGTGAGGATGGTACGGAATTTCCTTCATAAAATCAATATTTCCGGTAAGGTTTTACCCCAAGAACCCATGCATCTCCACACTAGCTTTCGGGTTGGTGGTCCGGCAGATGTGTATGTTATTCCACAGAATCTGGAAGAATTACTAGAGGTAATTCGTGCAGCCGAGGAATTTGCTTTGCCCTGGCTCGTTCTTGGAGAAGGTTCCAATGTGTTAGTAGCAGACGAAGGAATCGAGGGAGTGGTTATTTCCACTTTCCTATTGAACCATTTTCACTTTAAAGACCATACTCTTTTTGCTGAGTGCGGGGTTTCGATCAATTCCCTAGTCGATGCATGCTGTCTTTCTGGAAAAGGGGGAATAGAGTTTCTTGCTGGAATGCCCGGGACCTTAGGGGGTGCTATTTGGATGAATGCCCGGTGTTATGGTTCAGAAATAGCTCCCGTACTTGGGGAAGTAACTTACCTTGACGAAAATCTTGAAACTGCTATTTTACCGGTTGATCTTGAAAAAAAGCAGTTTGCCTACAAGCGTTCCCCCTTCCAGGGCAAGAAGTGGGTTATTCTTAAGGCTACCTTAAACCTGTATCCCGCCGATCCTGTATATTTACAAAAAAAGGCAGCAGAGTATAGGGCGGATCGAGAGCTGAAAGGGCATTATCTAGCACCCTCTGCAGGTTCTATATTTAAAAATGATCGAACCTTTGGTGCACCTACAGGTGTTATTCTTGACCACCTAGGTTTTAAAGGAAAACGAATCGGGGATGCGGAAGCCTCTCCCTTACACGCTAATATCATCATAAACCGGGGAAAGGCTCGTGCTCAGGATATTTATAGGCTTATCCAAGCTATGCAGGACGCGGTAGTTAAAACTTACGGGCGTTCCTTAGAGCTAGAAGTATTATTGTTAGGTCGATGGGACTCCCAGGTAGAAAAGGCGATCTTTCCTCCCCAGTAGGCAAACGGGTTCTGCGAATACGGTAGTAAATATTCCGGCTCAAATCCTAAAGGTTTACGTATCTTTATCCCCACCTCTAGTTTCCAGTTTCTTGCTTTAAAAAATAAATTTCCACCCCCTTGGACCTCAAAATCAGGTTTCCATGTACCCTTTCCTTCCCATTCTACTCCCCAAGCTGTTCCGGAGTAGCTGCCCGAAAGAGCAAAGGTAGTAAGGTAACCCGTCTGAGTATAATCTCGGGAAACATCTACCGACAAAGTAAACCTACCTACCTTAACCCAAGTCTCTAAGCTTACCTCTGTTTCCTTCGGTAGGGATTTCCAATTCAATAAAAATTTCATTTTGTTACTTTGAACTCCTACCCATACCCGAGTATTTTTCTCTTCTTCCCCCTCCCTGTATACTATCTGTTCTGCCTCAATCCCCAAAAGAAAAGGATAGTAGGGATAAAAAGTTACGGATTCTTTTTGCTGTCCTAAACGGAAGGCTTTGCTGCCTTCAGGCGTAACATAAGAGGCAGTACTGTAACCCGTCAGGCTTCGCATCTCTGCAAATGGGACACTTAACCTTCCATAGAGGTGCACATAAGCGCCGGCTTCCTCATGAGAAAGATGGGAACTTACTACAGAAATAGTACAGGAAGTGGAAATATCTCCTTCTAACCCTAACGTAACCCTCCCCCCCCAATGGGTTAAAACACCGGCAATCATCGAAGGTTTTGAAGAAAACCAAACGGATTCAACCGGTTTTTCCGGTGCATGGGTAAACGACAAAAACCCCTCTACTACAGGAGGTATAAAGTAGGTGTCACCCTTAAGGTTTCGATTATAAAGAAAAGTCGGTAGGCGAACGGCTATAAACACATGAGGGGGGCTTTCTAGGTCACTAAAAGCACCCAAACTAAGGATATGGCTAGGATCCTGTATCGATATACCCGATCGTCGTTTTATCTCCTTTCCGGCATATAAGGCAAGTCCTGTTTGCTCCTGAAACACGGTACCTGACAAACCATATCCAAGAGGATACCGGGCTTCCCTTAAAAGGCCTAGGAGATCTACAGGCCCTACCATTAAAAAGGGGGTGCATAGGCCAAACCTTCTATAGGGAGTTTCTTCTTCCATTTTCCTGCGCTCTAGATAAAAAACTCTCGATGCAGGCAATTCCAAGATCCAGCGGGCTGCCGTGTCTCCTGGAATTTCCACCTCTGCATCTAAAGAACTTCGCCAGGTATCCAGGGTATACCCTCCTGCCTGCGAGCATAACAAAACCCCAAGAAGTACCATCCACCCCGCTAGGTATCTCATACTTCCCCTTTAAAGCTCCCCCCTTTAAAGCTTTTAACAACGAGAAAAGAAGTTTTGATTCAAAGTGAAGTTGAAATTAGTAGTAGAATATGCAATTATCTAACGGTCAAACTAAAAGCACGTGGAGGTATAGGTATGATGATTCTCACCCTGAACTGCGGAAGTTCTTCCGTTAAGTATCAGGTCTATGACTGGGACCAGAAAGCTATTCTAGCTACAGGAATTGTAGAACGGGTTACACAGGGCGGTTCGTTTATCAAACATAAAGCTAGAGGCAAAGAAGAGCATAAAATCGAGCAGAATTG
>JBDNDI010000314.1:0-3295 GCA_046719195.1 Spirochaetales bacterium
TTGTTTTTCCCCAAACTCTTCGAGAATGGCATTTAAGGCGACGAGAATACCACTACCTATGGCAGTTCCTCTCTGATAGGTCAGGCGATCGATAGCTGCGAAAATAAGATCTTTATCCTTTGTAGGGGGCTGCACCAAAGAGGCGGTACCAGCGAACCCTACCACACCGATTTTTGACTTGCCTCCCACTTGCTCTACGAAAGTTTTAGCTGCTGCCTTAGCCGCTTCCATACGGTTGGGCTTTACATCCTCTGCCCGCATGCTTCCCGAATTGTCTATAGAAAGAAGAATAAGACCCTCAAAAGAAGGAAGAATCACTGTAGCAGTGGGTCGAGCTAAAGCTAACATTAAAAAGGTTAAGGAAAAACAAAAGAGAAGAGCGGGTATATGTCTCTTCAGGCCGGGTCCTTTAGAGGCGGCTAGTTTAAGGGTAGCAAGGCTAGAGTACTTCCAGGCAAATCGTTTTTTTCGCTTTTGAATCCAAAGGTATGCAGCAATCAAAAGAGGAATAAGGCTCAGAAGCCCTAGCATATTAGGCCAAAGGAAACTCATATTTTCCTCCTGACGGATAGGTTCCGTCTTAGTTTACGTAATCGGGAAAACCGAAGTAATTCCCGTGCCAGGTCTCCACGGGTAGAAAGGGGAAGCAGATCGATACCCCAGGTGCGAAACACCGCATGAAGATGACTTTCCCGCAAGGCCTGCCATCGGGACAATTCTTTTTTAAAATTTTTACTGGTGGTGTCAATCAGAAGCTGTTCCCCGGATTCTGCATCTTCCACCCATAGAATACCCACTTCGGGGAGATTTTCTTCCTCTGGATCGTAAAGACGGATGGCAGTTACCTCGTTTCGTAGGGTAAGTAGCCCTAAAGGACGCTCCCAACCCTCTTTGGAAAAAAAATCGGAGAGGATAAAGACTAGGGAACGCTTTCGTATAATAGAGGCAGCCGCTTGCAGTAACACCGATAGATCAGTTTCAGGTACTGCTTTGGTTACCGTATACTCTTCTATATCTTTAATTAAGGTTAGTACCTGGGATTTTCCCCTGCCTGGGGGTCTTAAAATAGGAACCGATCCGTCGAAGAGGATGGCTCCTACCCTATTGCCTTGTCGGGTTAATAGACGGGATAGTACAGTGGTGCACTCCATTAATACATCCCGCTTGTTTCGCTCCGGAGAGCCGAAATCTACCGAGGGGCTAATATCTAGTAAGAACCAGGCGGTAATATCCCGGTCTTCGTGATACCTTCGGACATAGGGCACCGTCATACGCGCGGTAACATTCCAATCTAAGGTACGTACATCGTCTCCATACTGGTATTCCCGTATGTCGGCAAAGTCTAGACCAAACCCCTGGAAAAAAGTTCGATAATCTCCCTGGAGTAATCCGTCTAATCGACGAATTACGGTCCAGTCCATTCGCTCAAGAACTTGCTGAGCCTTTGTAAGCTGCTTCTGCATGGCTTTTTAAAACCTCTCGGGGAGGCGGAAGGGTTTCAAGAATTTTGGTAAGTATAGTATCGCTAGAAACTCCTTCTGCAAGGGCTTCGTAGGATAGCACTAGGCGGTGTCGCATTACATCTAGGGCTACATCTACCATGTCCTGGGAAATAACCCAGGTTCTTCCTCGCAAATAGGCTAGAGCCCGCGAGGCAAGCACTAGATTTATAGAGGAACGAGGGCTAGCTCCAAAGGTTATATAGGGTTTAAGCTCGTCTAAGCCGAACTTGGAAGGATTGCGGGTGGCAGAGGTAAGCTGAACCGCATACTCCATTAAAGCAGGATCGGTAAAAACCTGTTCCAC
This sequence comes from Spirochaetales bacterium, assembly GCA_046719195.1. Classification (GTDB taxonomy): domain Bacteria; phylum Spirochaetota; class Spirochaetia; order DTKZ01; family DTKZ01; genus DTKZ01. The sequence goes on from JBDNDI010000314.1 coordinate 1,807, forward strand.
TTCTTTGCGTAAGTCTAACAATTCCGCTGCGGTTAGTACGGGTTGAACCTCACTTAACCTGCCTGTCATTCGTTCTACGATTACAAACTCTTCCATCTCGTTGGGGTAATCGACCAATACCTTCATCATAAAGCGGTCAACTTGAGCCTCGGGAAGAGCGTAGGTGCCTTCGGTTTCGATGGGATTCTGGGTGGCCATTACTAAGAACGGTTCCTCCACTTTAAAAGTCTCTCCACCGATAGAGACCTGTCGTTCCTGCATTACTTCTAGTAAGGCACTCTGGACTTTGGCGGGAGATCGGTTGATTTCATCCGCTAATAATAAATTAGTAAACACGGGACCCAACCAGGTGGAGAACTCTCCGGTTTTCTGATTAAAAATTCGTGTTCCCACCAAGTCTGCGGGTAGTAAGTCAGGAGTAAATTGTACCCTGCGGAATTTGCACTGTAGCGCTTGAGCAAGGGTTTTTATGGTTAAGGTTTTCGCTAGGCCGGGGACACCTTCTACCAGTAAGTGGCCTTGGGCCAGTAGGGCTATAATAACCCTCTCCAGTAGATGGTCCTGTCCGACAATAACTTTCTTAATTTCGTACAGTACCTGGTATAACTTTTCCTGGTACTCTTCCGATTTTCCTTGTTTCATATATTCTCCTTCACCGGAGTTTACCGGTACAATCTATCTGCGCACCCGTATACCTTATACCCTCCCGCATACGGATATTTCCGTACACAGGTATCTCGGTATAGGGGTATTTACTATCACCCTTACATTACCAGGGAGGAATTCCTATGGCTGAGGCTGCTGATTCTAAGGGCACAGCGAACCCTATACCTATAAATACCTCTTGCTCAGTGGGGTTAAGTAAGGCCGATACAACCCCCACCACTTCACCCTTCTGATCTACCAAAGGGCCGCCGGAGTTCCCCGGGTTTACCGCTGCATCGAACTGGATTAAGTTGATCATCCGTTGACCCGTACGGGGAGAAATAAAACTCCTACCCAATCCGGAGATTACTCCCTGGGTTACGGATCCGGTAACTCCGAAGGGATTCCCAATGGCTACTACTGAGTCTCCAATCTGCAAATGACCGGAACCTGCCAGAACTGCAGGTACTACATCATCTGGAATAATGGCTGGTTTCAGAATAGCTAAATCGTTCTCGGGCATGGCGTACAAAACCGTAGCTTCTGTTTCTAAACCGTCAGAAAAGGTAACAACAATTTTCCCCTCAGGAGCTATCACATGAAAGCAGGTAAGGATTGTTCCCATTTCATCCACCACAAAGCCTGTGCCCAAGGCTAGAGGGGAGGGCGCTTGAGGAGTAGAAGAGCCCTGCGGGGCCGGGTTAGAAGGGGAGGGAGAGGAACGGGGGGTAGGTTGCGGAGTCGGCAAGCCCGGAGTGGGGGAGGTGGAGGGGGAGGCAAGGCGCACTCGCGTGGCGGGCATCTTTGCGAATAAAGCGTCCTGCCTGCGCCTGGCGACTGCGCT
>JBDNDI010000315.1:0-3271 GCA_046719195.1 Spirochaetales bacterium
ACCTCATCGGGGACAAAAGATTCTTTCCGGCAGTGGTATGCCACCCAAGGCAGTACAACGCCCTTTGAAGTATATCGTAGAAAAGTTGAAGAATATGTTACTAGTGCGTATACAGGCTGGAAAACCACACGATTCCGGAGTGAGGAGGGTACATGGCTTACGGAAAAAAATACCAGGGAATTCCGGGAAACAATAGCTGCAGCTCTTTTAGCCGAAGGTGTGCGAAGGAATGAATATGGTCCTCTTTTAGAAACTTTAAAAGAGGCAGCCACTCTTCATGCCGATAAACTTACCTTTTTCACCTCTGTTTACTTTGGGAACTTATTCACCTGGGCCTCTCGTATTGTAGAGGAGGATCAAGCCACCTCTAATACTCTCCTTGAAAGAATTCAACAGCGGGATCTTTCAGTTTTTCTAACCCCTAATCTTATTCAATTTACCATAGATAGAGGGTCTCCTGCCTTATGGGAAGCATTAGTAAAATTGGCAAGTGAAACCGATCTACAGCAGGTTACCTTACCCCTAGCTTTGGGGATGTTGAGTAGTTATTACCAGGCCCAAACCGTAGATCCTAACCTTTTGAAGCCCTTTGAACGGTTTGATTCTCTGATTAACTTTATCCTAATCCCTGCTATTGTTAAAGTTCAAGACGGATTATTTTTAGAGTGGGAAAGTGGAAAAATCGATGTGTTTGCCTCTATTAAGGCAGGACGAGTGCTTATAGAGTCGGGTAATGCAGCAAAAGATGAGATGTTACGATCCATCGGAAGGGATCTTATTCTCTCCTCCTTAGCCTTGGCAGACAAGCAAGGTTTTGTCCCTCAGAGGATCTTATTTTCCGACCAGTCTTTTAAAGGAACCGAAGGAATAATTCCTCCCGAGGAACTGTATCCCTGGATACAGGATAATCCCTATTATCCGCGATTTGTCAGTTTATCAAAAGAATTGGGAAGAGGCCGCTGGATCTTTTTGGCGGCAGATCTCGCTCAAGCATCCCTTACACCAGCAGAATACCGATTCCGGTTTCGGTTCCCGGTTGGAGAGATTCATCATTTCATCTTCAGAGGGGCGAAACCTTACCAAGAGATACAGCTTTGGGGAGTTACTTGGAGGAATGATCCGCGGTTTGAACGGTACCCGATTGGTTCGTTTTTCCTGGAGGACCTTTCCATGTTTATTATCAAATACCAACACAAGAAAGCCGAGGAAGAGTTCCTTATGCGTTTCTAAGAAGCTTTTCAAGATTTTCTTTCCACGAATAGTATAACTTTTCGTAGGCCGGCTTTTCAGAAGGAACAGAGCCTTCTTCTGCTTTTAATCGTAATCCTTTAAAAGCATCCCTCAGGGAAGGATAGTACCCACAACCTACACCGGCGCCTCGGGCAGCTCCTTCTGCTCCCTCTGTCTCGTACAGTAGTAAGCGGGTACCGGTAACTCCTGTAAAAATCGAACGGAACACAGGACTTAAAAACATATTCGCATATCCGGCTTTTACCGTTTGGATCTTTAATCCCATTTGTTGCATAATTTCGAGGCCATAGGCTATCGCACATACTATCCCTTCCTGGGCTGCCCGATACAGGTGACCCCGGTGATGAAGGTTAAAGTTCAGATTCTGAAGGCTTGCACCTAAATTGAGGTTCTTTAAGGTTCGCTCCGCTCCATTGCCATAGGGGTAAATGAAAAGCCCCTCGGAACCTATAGGAACTTTAGCTGCTTCTTCGTTCATTCCTTCGTAGGCCTTTGCCGTCGTATCTGAGTGAGTATTGGCTTTAAGCCACCGATACAGAATGCCCGTTCCATTCAAACATAGAAGTACACCTAAGCGCCTATGGTTTGATCGGGGAACATGGTTTACATGAATAAAGGTGTTTACCCGGGACTCGGGATCATACGATAGGGTATCGGTTATTCCATATACTACGCCGGAGGTTCCGGCTGTGGCAGCGAGTTCTCCTGGTTCTAATACCCCAAGAGAAAAAGCATTGTTCGGTTGGTCGCCCGCCCGGTATGCAACGGGAATTCCGGCAGGAATACCTAGTTCCTTTGCAGTCTCTGCTTGTACTTTCCCCTGAATGGAAAAGGTAGGTTGCACTTCTGGTAATAAAGTTGAAGGGAAGCCAAAATACTTCAAGAGGGGAATAGCCACCGAATCTTCGGCCATGTCCCAAAAAATACCCTCGGAAAGGCCTGCGGGTGTAGTAGTTGCTTCTCCGGTCAGTTTATAGGCTATATAGTCTCCGGGAAGTAATATTTTCCAGATGGAGTTAAATATATCGGGTTCCTGGTCCTTTACCCAGGCTAGTTTGGAGGCAGTAAAATTTCCCGGAGAATTGAGTAAATGGGTTAAACAGTACTTTTCCCCTAAGTCTTTAAAAGCTTTTTCTCCATAAGGGACAGCCCGACTATCACACCATATTATGGCATCGCGTAAGAGCTGGCCTTTAGAATCTAACAACACCAACCCATGCATCTGGTAGGAGATACCTATAGCGTTAACATGGGAGATCCAATCCGGCGCTTTGGCGCGGAGTTCTTCAAGGGCAAGACGTACATGTTTCCACCAAGTTTCAGGATTTTGTTCTGCCCAGCCTGCTTTTGGGGCGTATATTTCCATCTCTGTTTTAGGAGACACGGCAGAAGCTATAGAGGTGCCGGTTGCCGCTTCTAGTAAACTAGCTTTAATAGACGAGCTGCCGATATCAAAGCCTAAAAAACAGGTTTTATCCATAGGTTATCTCCTTTCTAACAATTTTGGCACTACTTTAAATATAAATCGCAGAGCCTCAGCTCCGTCTTTGGCGCTAGAGACCGGTTGATGCCCAGGTTCTAATACACAGGCAACGGCATCGGCCATCATATTACGAAAGTACCCCGTTTGTGAAAAGCTTGGAGTTTCCCGAGGCAAAAGGGATCGATACCCTTTATAGAAAGGGCTCTCTCTGCTTTCCTGCTCCCGGTACACTCCGTTTCCAATTTCGATCCTTCCTTTGGAGAAACTTAAACTGAGCTCGAACACAAGGTGATTTCGTTCTGCTCCTACTTCGATACATACAGGGACGGAGATAGTATTATCTGAGTCTGTGTTTTCTCTGACCGTTTGGTCTTTGTGCATGTTCACTCTTGTTCTTGTAAAAATATAAGAGGTTCCTTTTTTTCTGTAAAGGTTCCCCTTTACCTGCGGTGTTTGCAAGGGGTTCCCAGTGAGGAAAGAAATGCAATCAATCAGGTGGGTTCCATCGTGATAGAGCTGTTTATACAAGGGAGTAGA
>JBDNDI010000316.1:0-3263 GCA_046719195.1 Spirochaetales bacterium
GTTGACAAAAGGGCGCAGAATAAGGGCTTTCGAGTACGCTGTATCGCCCTACGTTACCTCCCTTCTAATTTGAGGTGTCCCTTGTGGTGTCACTTGGATTTTTAGAGGAGAAACGAGTTCTTTTGCATGTCTTTGGATTTTATAAATTCATATATTGTATAGAATAATATTTTACGCCCAGAGGGACTCGAACCCCCGACCTACTGCTTAGAAGGCAGTTGCTCTATCCAGTTGAGCTATGGGCGCTGGAATCGGGATGGAGGGATTTGAACCCCCGGTCTCCTGCTCCCAAAGCAGGCGCCTTAGCCACTAGGCTACATCCCGTGCTTTACTGAAGAACATCAGAAAATGACAGTGCTATTTAAGTGGGGGTAGTATATCCATAGAAGGCGAAAAAGGTCAAGAATACGAGGTACTTCTTCTACTTCCACAGATGACAGCTCTCCAACCCGATGGTACAATCAATATCCATGCAGAGAAATATTTTTAGTCTAACTCTTATTTTTATTTTTATCACAATTCTTTTTATTGCTGCTGGTTTGAATATATGGTTTATTGGTAAAAGTCGGGAAGAGCTAACTAAGACAGTTCTCAGAAATCCTTCCAGTATAAGAAATCAGAAACAACATATCATTTCCATTTTGCCCGCTCTCTCAGATCCTTTTCTTTCAAATATAGAAGCGGGTATTCAGCAGGAAGCGGAGAATCTAGATAGCGCTGTACAATTTTTCTATTATTCCTCAGATATTATTAGCGGGCATCTTCTACCTGTTGAAGCCTACCGCTATGTTGACATTGCTCTGCGAAGTGGAGCGGATGGAATTATAATGTATTTTCCTGCGGGAGCTGAGGTTGAGACGTTCCTTCGAAAAGCGCAAGCCTTCAACATACCTTTTGTGCCTGTTGCAATGGATGTTCCTGCTAAGCCCATTGAGGGATTTGTGACAAGTGATTCCTATGCACAGGGAAGGGAATCCGCCTCTATTGCTATCAGCCTGCTCGGCAAGGATGCACGTATCGGGGTAATTCTTCCTTCCGGGACTCCCAACTCTTTTACTATTGCTGAGGAACCTTTTTTGCAGGGAGCCCATAAGGCGATCGAAGAAAAAGGTAAAGGTGAAATAATCGCTGTGGAAAGGGAAGAAGTGAGTATTCTAGGGAGTGAAGAAGCTTGCAGCCTGATGATCCAGAATTATCCTGAAATAAATGCTTTTATTTGTACGAATGCCCGGAATACGGTAAGTGTTGCTCAAGTAATTATTGATAGAGGTTTGGTTGGGAAAATCATCATTGTAGGTGCTGATGAAAATGCAGAAGTAACCCGATTACTGGAAAAAGGGGTGGTGCAGGCTACTGTGGTGCGAGATGCTGTGCAAATGGGTAGAGCATCTATAAAAACTTTGCAACAAATACGTAAAGGTTTTCCCCAAAACCCTTTGGACTGTTGAAAAGGTGATACAGCAACAGGTGGATATCGTCCCTAGTCAAAGAAATCAGGCAAACCGGTGAAGAACAGCTAAGATCCTTTGGTATTTTTTTCAATAGCTTTCACCGTATCCTCAGTCCACGGAGTAGGAATCCCCAGTTCTTTTCCCATACGGAGTATCGTGCCACCGAATAGGTCTCCCTCATTCGGTTTGCCGGGGACTTCCAAGTCGCGCTGGTAGCTTGTCTTTGTTCCGTAGGGGAACCCTGCTCCTCGGGCCAATACATCGGCTTCAATGGTGGGAGGGAACTCTACCCCTTTTGCCCGGGCTAATTGGGCCACTTCTTCGATGATATGGATGAGTCTTTGTTTTAAGCTTGCGTCTTCCAGCACTCCACCGATAGGTTTGCCGCTATAACCCGTTACTAAACCAAAGGGAGCAATGAATAGGTATTTATTCCAAAGGGCAGGGAAGGGATTCGCCTGCCATTCAAAGGGAACAGCCGCTTCCTCCATAGCCCGGATAAAAGCAGTTGGATTGTACGAAGGGTATTGAGGATCCGATCCAGCAATAACATTTCCCTTGCCCCCCGCTTGTCGAACTACACCGGGGCTTTCCAGAGTGGAAGAGATGTAGATACAAGCGGGAAGTACAATACCTTTTTTTAGAACCGAACGAACCCTTTCATAAATATCAATTCCGTTCAGGAGAGGTAGAATGAGGGTGTCGGGCCCAACAATCGGTTCTATTTGCCGGCAGATATCGGGAATATGGTACCCTTTTACACAGAGAATAATCAGGTCTTGCACAGGAAGACTACTAGGTGCATCCGTAGCCTGGTGGGGGTGTAGTATTACTTTTTCCCCTGTAGGCGGGTAGAAGGTAAGGCCTCTCGTTTTAATACTCTGTAGGTGCTCTCCGCGGGCTAAAAAACTAAGCTCCCGTTCCTTATGGGAGGGCAAAGCCCACCCTGTACCGAAGCGGTAGGCCATGTATCCTCCGATTCCGCCGATTCCGGCAATGCAGATTCTATTCATACGTTCCTCCTGCTTTGGATTGGTTTTCGGGATATAGAAATAACGGTAGCGGATGCCAGGTAGGCTTCCAGGTACGGGCAAGGGCAAGTATATCGGCAGAAGGGGGAATACTTGGCCTGCCCCCGAATTGCTGTACCGATATAGCTGCCGCTAAAGAGGCTATCCGGAGAGCCTCTGCATACGGATAACCCCAGAGCAGAGCAGCTGCACAGGCTCCGTGAAAAATATCTCCGGCTCCCGTAGTATCCACCGCCTGTACTGGATAAGCTTCTAAATGGTAGCAAGCCGGACCTTCCAGGGGAGGGGAGGTACTAAGGAAGGCCTCAGAGTTAGATAGGGAAAAAAGGTGAGAATCGGAGGGAAGGGCTGCAAAACAACAACCCTGTTCTCCCAGGGTTATAGTAGGGATACGGATTCCCCATTCTAAAAGGATGGAAAGCAGCAAGGAAGCGTATCGGAGGAGGATGTCAGTCTGGTGTTCCTGCGGGGACATATCTTTCATGGCTTTTGAAGTTGAAAGGGAAATCTGGGCGGTTTCATTTTGGCTTTTTCGGCTAATCCCTCTTTGGGAAGTCTTTTGTTTATCCGCCACCTGCCTAGCAAATCGTTCGGAGGCAATACAAAAAGTTACCCGGGTTGCTAGTAACTCGGTACCTTCGCGTAGGGAACCTGCATCCAGGATAGAAATAGCCTGAGGAAAGGCCGAGAGGGCTGCCAGGGAGCGGCTCCGTGCCGCAAGAGGTGCGCAACGCCGCCTCCAGTGCGCTCGATCACGTCGTGCGCGCGCTTCACACGATCG
>JBDNDI010000317.1:0-3246 GCA_046719195.1 Spirochaetales bacterium
TTACCGGGTAGAATTAGGACTCACGGTATTAAAAGGTGTTCGTACCAAACGATTGACCGATGAGAAAACGGGATTAATCGATATTGTTGAAGCCTAAAGTTACAAAGGACATGCCCATATGACGGATCTTGAAAAACTCGTGGAAAAAGTAAAAAAGGTAAAAACGTTATTTTCTCTTGAGGGGAAAACAGCTCTTGTGGTGGGGGGAAATAAAGGATTAGGGCAGGGGATGGCTGTAGCTCTAGCATCTGCAGGAGCAGAAGTGTGTGTCGTCGGTAGGGGACCGGAAGGATTGGAGGATACGGCAACTGCTTGTTCCCAATTTGGCCGAAGAGGCATGTACCTTGCAGCGGATGTAACGCTTGAGAAAGAGGTAGAACGGGTTGTAACCCAGGTTCTTGAGGCGTTTTCTAAAATAGACATACTCGTAAACAGTCAGGGTACTGTGCATCTGCAACCCTCTGTCGAGTTTGATATGGAGCAATGGCAACGGGTTATGGATGTGAATCTTAAATCGGTTGTGTTAATGTGCAGGCATGTTGGGAAAGTCATGCTCCAACAAGGTTCAGGCAAAATTATTAATATTTCATCGGTAAGAGGTTTCCAGGGCAGAGCAGAAGATCTTGCATATGCCCCCAGTAAAGGTGCCGTAAATCAATTAACGCGATCCTTAGCTATCGAGTGGGGGCCAAAGGGAATTAATGTGAACGGCATTGCTCCCGTGTTTACCTTAACTGCCCTTAATACAAAACTTTTGTCCGATCCTCAAAAGAAGGAATGGGTGCTCAGTCGTATCCCCATGAAACGTTTAGGAGAGATTGAAGACTTATTTGGACCTGTTATCTTTTTAGCTTCCGGAGCTTCGAACTTTGTAAATGGGCATACCTTACCCGTGGACGGAGGATGGCTAGGGGCTTAAACCCAGGGTAAAAAGCACCACCTTTGGACAATCAAAACCAGTCAGGTACGGTACATACATAGCGTCTTTTAGAAATTTTCTATAACTATTACCTTTGATGTGAATGAAGTAACATCCTTGGTAGACACATAGAGCTTATTACCTCCTAGGGATATTCCATCTATGTAGGCATTGATGGTAAGCTCGGTACTAGCCGAAGACGTGTAGGTGGAACTATTGATTTTTACCCATTTGATAATGTGAGAAGTGTCCTCCCACACTAAATGAATATTACCGCTTGAATCTTGAGCTGCATACAGCGTTCGGTACCTTCCGCCTATATCCGAGGGGACCTGCAAGGAATAGTCAAGAATCGCATCGGGTGCACTTGCCAGCCCAGAGAGAGTGGGGGCATGTCGATAGTAGAGAGTATTGTCTCCCGAAGCTTGTAGGCCATAGACGAGAATAAGATCTCCTCCATTGCCGCGGAACAGGAAACCCTGGTTAGGTATTTGGTTGTCTCCATAATCGAGTATTCTCGTTTCTCCACCCCAGTCGTTAGGGTAGTACCCCTCAATTACAAATATATCTCCTCCCTCCGTTTCACCATCTAAATGAGTATCGAAGTATAGGTAATACATTTTATTAGCAGAGGGATCAAAAGCGATCTGCTGACAGTGAATTGGGGTATCTGTCCCATCGTCTAGTCCCACATCGAATACTTCTGATATATTATGTGTATTTGCATTCCAATACAGGGAATTTGCATAGGCATCATCAGGTTGCGCCAATTGAAGTTCTTCCCCGAAGGCAAACAAGTATCTATCGGATCCTGCATATACGTTAGGTAACCGGTTACGTCCGTACGGAGTACCCATATAGTACGTAAGGATTTCCCAGTAGGAGGAATTATAGGGGAGGTAGGCATTAGCTATTCGGCCAGCCTTTCCTGTATCATCATCCGCATCATCAAGAAATATCCCCACAGTTTGCCCAAAATGATCCATCGCTGCAGCAAAATCCCGGGCATTGGAAAAGTCGTTGATCTGTATGGGAGATCCCCAGGTTGATCCACCATCGGTACTCGTTCTGGAATAAACATTTAGATTTGTGCTGTGTATATAGAGATATACCAGATAATTCGGGAAATTGGGATGGTGGAGTAACACTCCTTTACGTATGGAACTTTGATTCAAGGATGCCAGGGGAGTAATGGTAAGCTCAGGAGTTCCACCACCACCACCGCCACTACCTCCCTCTGAAGCCGTAGTAAACTTAAAAAAAGGAGTTTTTGTCACATTGCCCGCCGGATCTTCTGCCGTAACTCTCCAATAGTAAGAGGTATTGGGTAAAAGAGGGTTGGTAAGCGTATACCTAGTGTCGAATACACTAATTACCTTTATGCTTCCCCCTAGAGCAGGTTGTAAAGAAAGGATATAGCGCACTTTTCCACCCTCTGGGTCGGTTGCTTGTTCCCAGGAAAAGTTTGTAGTAAGACTAATATCCACACTTTCATTTGGTGGATACAGTAAGTTAAAGTCTTGCGGAGGGTTACCCCCTTTAGCTTTATCTGAGGTATCGCTACCTACTAAAACGGATAGGTTTTGCAACGGATCGCACTGAATAAAAATAAAGAGAAAAAGACCGGCCCAAAAGATATGGGCTATATAAGACTTAATAGGAACGGGCTTCTGGGGTCTCATACTATTTCCCCCTTACCAGAGAGATTTATATGAATAATTGTACACCAACGGGTTATCATTTCTCAAGTAATGTGAAAATTTTTGCAGAGAAATCAAAAACTTTACCTGGCTTACGGCCAAACTCAGCACGGGGACTAATCTGCCGTGCTCCAAGTGCTTTCCGGCTAATCGATGGATTTCTACGGTACTAGGGGTCCAACAGCAAATATTAAAGGTTTGTGTGGAACCATTTTTCTACCAGCTTTACCATAGTAGCTCTACAATGGAATGGGCTGTCCATCCCCTGCACTTTAAATAAAAACGTCCCAAAGGTTTATACCAATCCCCTGTCACCTGAGATACCTTCCCAAGGGGTCTGGGATACCACTCGCCTTCGGCTTGGCAGTAGATCGGGTACAGTTCGGGAATTTGGGATTAGGATAAAACGCGGGGGTATCCGGGGACTTGGGCATCGAAGCTCCTCCTCTACCCAAGTACAGATACATAAGAAACTTTAAGCAAACGAATGATCGATCCGGTGTTAGAGAGATTGATCTCTTCCTATATGAAAACAGTCCAACCTGTCTATGCTTTTGGATGGCAAGGTGGGGAACCGACCTTAATGGGCCTAGACTTTTTTCGAAAGGTAGTGCACAGATCGGAAGA
>JBDNDI010000318.1:0-3242 GCA_046719195.1 Spirochaetales bacterium
TAAGGGTTTTTACATCTTCCCAGCTATCGAAAAGATCGCCACAAAAAAGTATTGCCGTACAAGCCTGCCCATGAGCTAAAGTGAGTATTTCCTTTAGTACTCCGAGAGAGTAATCCTTCTCCTTATCCGCTAAATGTAAATCTGCGCAATGAAGCAGATTCATTCTTGCTTTTGGGCGTCTTTATCTGTATTTATTTTCAGTGGAACATACAAGGGACAAAATCGGATTACACTGGTAAGTATAAACACTACTGAAAGAATTCCTAAGATGGTGGAAAGGGTGCCTCCCACACTTCCTGTAAGGATCAATACGATAAATACCGCCGCAAGAATGAGTCTAATAGCCCGATCTACCTTTCCCATATTTACAATCATTTTTTTTCCTCCACTGTATGTAATATCATGATAAAATATAAATTAGGCAACTATGGATATAATAAAACTGCGAGCCTTTTATACCGTAGCCACCCTGCAGAGTATTAGTGAAGCAGCAAAACAGTTAAACTACACCCAACCCGCTATAAGTGCTCAGATACGGGAACTAGAAAACGAACTTAAACTAAAACTATTTGAACGAAGAGGGAGAAATGTACGCCTTTCTGAGGGAGGAAAATTGTTTCTAAGTTTTGCAGAAACCCTTTTAAAGGATTTTGAAGCTTGCAAAAACGCTCTCCAGCGGATAAAGGAACAACCCTCCTCCCAATTGCGCATCGGGGCTAGTGCTTTACCGGGTATGTACCTTCTTCCGGATCTGTTAGGAGCTTTTATCTCTCAGCATCTAGGTATTACTTTTTCTTTGAATATTCAAAGCGCCTATCAAATTGAACGAATGCTCTTTGATCAACAGATTGATGTAGGGTTTTTGGGACGTAAAAAGGCCTACCCAGAAAAAAGTGTCTTTCATCCCCACTTATTGCTGAAAGACCGGCATGTGCTTGTAGTCTCCCCCCAGCATGCTCTTGCAAGACAGGACTCTGTGAATCTTAAGACCCTATCTGAAATTCCCCTAATCCTTCCACCTCGGAATACCGTTACTCGGCGAAGCATTGAGTCCGCCTTCCGTAAAGCAGGGGTAAGGCCTCCTATTATTTACGAGGTTAGTAATATTGAAACTATAAAACGGATGGTAACCCTAACTCCCACAGCTTCCATTTTATGCAACCTTGCCGTGCAGAAGGAACTTTCCCAGCAAACCTTAGCTGCCCTGCCCATTGAGGACTTTCCCTTAGTAAGGTTTATTTATGTAGTAACCCGAAAGGCCTTCGTCCCTACCGTTGCTTTAGAAACCTTTCTAACCTTTGTTTTAGAGGCGTATCGGTTCTAATTTTTCCTGTAATAGAGGCTGCAATTTTTTTCGCGAGTAGTCCGCATTACCTTGGATATAGTATCCGATCCAAGAAGTACCCTGGGATAGGCAGGTGTTCCCTTTCATTAGAGAGTGGGAAGACAACTCAGCTTTCTTTGAGTTAAGATACTCTACCAGGTTTTCTATATGCGCCTGCTTTTCCCCTACCAATACTAATTCTCGCTGAAATTTTGGTTCCGTATAGGCAATCATAAGGATTAAAAGGTTTAAAGCTCTTTTTCGCCGATACTGATCTAGTTCTCTTGCTAAGTTAGGATCCTTCTCTGCCCATGCATGTAAAGAGATCAGCACCGTGCTCATTCCATATTTAAAAGAACCTGCCGTGTATTCTTTATAGTCCTTACGCAGTAAATCGCTTGAAGTTAAATCCGCTACATTAAATTTTTCGCTTTGGAGCGTCTGGAACAGGGTATTGCCCTCGATCTTTACCCGCGCGCTTAGTTTCTGGGCTATATGGGTATCTTTAGGGGTAACCCTGCCTGCTTTAAGATCCAGATTTACTGTGTCCAACAAGATAGTACCAAAAAGCAAAAGGGAAATTTTTTCAGATAGTAAACTTTCTGCGTTTTTAAATACTTCTTCTGCAACGAGTGTACAGGTAGAACCAACCGGCTCAATTTTTCGCACTTTCACGTGGGGGTACAATCCTTCGTCCTGATGGTGATCGATAATTTCTTCCACCAAATCATCGTATCCTGAAAAAGCTTTAGATAATTTGTTGTGATCTAATAGAATTAGTTTGAGTTGGCCTTGCTTACGTAACGTTTCTAGGTCTACCTCGTTTAGGAATTTTAACTGATCCGAGGACATACCCGCTTCCCGAAATAGATAGGTGGCTTCGGTACGCAGCTTAAAATCCTCCCTCGGAATAGGGACATACGGAATATACTCAGCACTGAAGCTTTTATCCTGAGCCTTTTTATATGTGCTATAGATTAATGCAGAAGCCATAGAATCCAGGTCTGCGGCCTCATTTCCCATTACAACATATTTCATAACACCTTCCTCCTATCTACACGACGCACTACTCAGCTAGGGGATATTTTCTGTCCAATAGAAAGGTGCTGTCAAGATTTATCAAAAGGAAAGAATAGTAAACTTTTTTATAGATTCCTTAAAACCTTTTTATTGGATTTTCTCGATTGGGGTATGATACCATTACCTGCTGAGGAGGAACCCTATGGCGGATGTATATGCTAAGAACAAAGCTCTTTCTTCAGAAGAAGCAGCCAAAATAATACCTAGAGCAGAATTCCGGGTATTTGGTCATGGGATCATTGAAATCGTGCAGTCTAAAATGTGGAATGGGAAAACCGTACTACAAAAAGCTCGGAAAATGCCGGAGGAAACTTACTTTCTTTCTATACATACCAATGAAGCTAACGTGAAAGTACGGGAAGGATTACTAGACATTAAAACCAAGGTGGGGGAAACGCCGGAAGGTTACGAAATTTTCCAACCCCGGGGAAAATTTCAGTTCCCTGTAAAAAAGGACGACCTAGCCACCATTCTCTCTCATCTCAAAGTATCCTTACCTTTACAACAGGAAACCTACACCATCGATGAATTTATTACCCTTGCCCGCAAACACCCGGAACTAGCCGTAGTGAAAGTAGAAAAAATGCGGTATGGATTTACCATTGACGGCATTATCTGCGAGTATGCTCAGGTTTGGTTCAACGGTGCTCTGCTCGAAACTGCCTGTGCAGAAAGCGAAAATTATGCAGGTATGAAAACAGTAATAGAAGAATTAGGGCTATCGAATATGCCCAACACAAACTATCTTATTGCGGCAAAACGGGTTGTCGGGATGATTCAATAGGCTCAAAATTAACTATGTGCTAATATTTATGTAATCAAATTCTAACAAAAATAC
>JBDNDI010000319.1:0-3240 GCA_046719195.1 Spirochaetales bacterium
GGATAGAGGCCTCTACCTCTGTCGCTTCCTGATCCGGTAGTCCTGCTAAAAGATACACGGAGACATCTTCTTCTCTATATCCTCCCTCCTTTATCGTTTCGACGGCATCTCTCATTTGTGTTGCATTCGTTTTTCGGTCGTACTTTTTATGGAACTCAGGGGAAGCGCTTTCAAACCCAAGACGTATCTCCTGAACGCCTGCTCGCCTCATAAGTTGCAACGTGTTCTTATCTAAAGCTTGCAAATGCACCCCATTAGGTAGATAGAACCGGGCTTTGGAAACACTAGGTATACCTTTTCCTTTCTCTTTACCCTGCAGCATGGGTATTATTCCCCTGGGTTTTAAAAGGGTAGCCTCCTCGCCCCTTATACGCCTTCCCTCTAGGTAACGGATCACCTTTTCTAAAAAAGGAAGGAACACTTCCTCTTTCCGGTAAAGAAGCGCATCATCGTAGAAAGCAAAGGATCGGGTTCCGCATAGTTCCCACAGCTCCCGAAAAGCCAAGAATCCCTCCTCAGCAGTGCCCATTTGAAATCGAGGGTAGAGGGCTTTGGAGGCGCAATAGTCGCAGGATAACGGACAACCTCTGTTTAGCCGAATAACTCCCGCATCTGCCCAGATTTCTTTTAAAGGAAGAGGAAAGGTTGGAACAGGGCACAAGGGTACCGGAAGGCCCCTCTGTTCAAGGGCTCGCTTTAAGGGTTCCATGTTATCTTCTTGAAGCACGAGATCTGCACCGGTTATTTTCCTGCAATGATCGGGGAGTAAGGTCACATAGATGCCCCCGACACACAAAAGAGCCGTGGGATGTTCTTCCCTACACATAGCGACAACTTCCTCTACTCCCTTGTACCAGTAGGTCATCCCTGTGGTAATAAGGATCAGATCCGGGTGACGATATACTTCGGGAGTTTCCAGAGAGTGCAAAGAGGATTTGTCACCCGGCATACCCATGGGTGAGGAAGGAAGCAACAGGTGATCCTCCCTTCTAATATTGCTATTGAATCGGATTTGTCTTCGCAGCACCTCTGGTAGCACGCCATATCGGGCAAAGGGCTTGTTCCATTCCCCTCTTCGTCTTCGTGACTCTAACAAAGGCTTTAATACATCCAGCGTTTGTGCAGGTTGGCGGAAAAACTTGCCCGTTCCCTCTGCCCGTCGTTTTGGCCACCCTAATAGAGAAGCAGTTTCAGAGTCCCGATAGTCTAGTCCGTTTATTAACCTCACTTCCCAGCCCGCTTCTGCCAACCATCTTCCCAGGCGCAGCAATCCATAGGGTTTTAGAAAAAGATCAAACAGGGCAAAATCATATACCGGAGGAACTACTAAAAGGGCTAGGGGTCGATCGCAATTCACCGTCATTGCTTTATGTAGGACAGATTTAAGGGAAAAGCAAGGGAGGAATTATACTACCGCATACGATGTTTAGTCTTCTAATACAACAAAGGCCATATCTCCTGTTTTTACTCTTGCTGCATTTGCTTCATCCGTATCAATATGAAACTCCCATGTAAAGTTTTCGCTTATTCGGATTAAAACATTTTCAAAGATTAGGGATCTTTTTTGCCCTAAGCGCACTTTTACACACTGTTTATTTTTTAATCCCAGTTTTCTAGCAATATCGGGAGGAGTATGAAGATGCCTCCAGGCAAGAATAACTCCCTGAGGCAACCACACCTCACCGTTTGGACCTTTGATTTGGATTCCCGGTGTTCCGGCTAAGTCACCCGATTCTCTTAACGGAGGATCCATTCCTAAATAGATCGCGTCGGTTAAAGAGAGTTCCACCTGCGTATACGTTTCAGGCCCTATCACTCTTAAGGGTAAACTTCTTCCCCTGGGTCCTATTACCTCTACCTCTTCTTGGCAGGCATACTCGCCGGATTGAGAAATAGAATTCCTCGGGGTTAGTGTATATCCTTTACCAAAAAGTTTTTCCTTATCCTCTTGGGATAGATGGATATGTCTTACCGAAACTCCTACGGGCACTTTTAACTCTTTCATCTGCTTTATTCCTCAAGACCCTGCATATTTTACTTCTTAGCTAAACTATAAAAAGACCGCTTTTGTTTTTCAAGAATGTATAGAATCTTGTCAGAGGTATGCTCACCACTAGGAATCCGGCTGGCTTAAGGAAGGTTTGAAGGAAATCTTAAAAAACTCAGATCCTACCTAACTGCTACTTCTTACGTTCACAGGCGTAGCGCTTCAGTTGGAATCTTTTGCTACTCTTTAGCAGCCTTTTTTTCTAATATTTCTGTAATACTATTAGCCATACTATTAGAGGCGGGCACAATTCGACTTTCTCTATTCCTTACGCTTCCTCCCTTGCTTAACATAGAGCAATACTCCCAAATACAAACCAACTGTTGTAATCTTCGGCAACGAAAAATCCTGAGAATAATTCCTGACCATATTTGAAATGTTTATTCCTAATAGTATATTTATAGATCATGGAACCTAAAGCTACCTTAAATCGATATAGCTCTACGCTGACTCAGGGGCGGTCGCAGGTGGGCTCTCAAGCCATGTTGTACGGCATTGGTCTTAAGGATGAAGATTTCACCAAAGCCCAGGTAGGAATTGTCAGTATGGGTTGGGAGGGAAATACCTGTAATATGCACCTGAATGAGCTAGCCCGACAGGTAAAAGCCGGGGTACAGGAGGCAGGGTTAGTGGGCTTAATCTTTCATACTATTGGGGTGAGCGATGGGATATCTATGGGAACAGAAGGGATGAAATACAGCCTTCCTTCGCGGGATCTTATTGCAGACTCCATAGAGACGGTAATGCGGGCCCAATGGTATGATGCCTGTATCGCTATACCGGGCTGCGACAAGAACATGCCCGGCTCCCTTATGGCTATGGCCCGACTCAATCGGCCCTCCCTTATGATTTATGGGGGCACGATACAGCCGGGTAGCTACTGCGGGAAAGCGGTAGATATTGTATCCGCGTTTGAAGCTTATGGAGAGTTCGTTGCGGGTAGAATAGACGAAACAGAGCTGAAACAAGTGCTGCGTCATGCTTGTCCAGGGGCAGGAGCCTGCGGCGGAATGTACACGGCCAACACCATGGCCTCAGCTATCGAAACTCTGGGGATGACTCTTCCTTATAGTTCCTCTATACCCGCGGTGTATCCGGAAAAACTACAGGAGTGCCGGGCTGCGGGGGCAGCTATTAGACGTCTTCTTGAGCTAGATATAAAACCCCGGGACATTATGACCCGGGCGGCTTTC